>CAZFDO010000247.1:0-1530 GCA_964517965.1 uncultured Clostridia bacterium | reverse complement strand
AAAGATGAAATGGGTTTTGGTTCCAATATCTATCTGTGGAGTGAACTCTTTGAGACCTATGGGTATCTCAGCTATGCCGGAGACAGGCATACCTGTGAATTTTTCCCCAATTTCCTGACACCGCAGAAATCAGTGCTCAAGAAATACCAGCTCGTGCGGACCACTGTGGATGAATGGATTAAAGCTAAGCACACGGCCAGGGCCAGGGCACTGCGGATCGCCAGGGGAGAAGAAGATTTAGGTGAAAGATCCCGTGAAACTGCTGTGGATATAATGAAGGCCATAGCATATAATGAAGAATTTATCGATGTTGTTAATCTACCCAATGAAGGTCAAATTGACAACCTGCCGCAAGGCGCAATACTGGAGACGATGGGGGCTGTGAATGGATATGGATTTACACCCCTGGTAGTCGGCCCATTACCAAAACCTATCTACAAGTTGATCCAGCCGCATATTGTCTGCCAGGAGCTGACCTTTAAAGCCGGGCTTGAGGGTAATAGAGAAAAGGCCTTAGACGCCCTTGTAATGGACCCTCTGTGTTCACATTTATCACCGGGCAAAATACGTAAAATGGGAAACGAGTTACTGGCAGCAAACCGCAAATTATTGCCGCAGTTTTAATTGGTTACTGGTGAAAAAAATACAAAAAAAATTCTTAGGAGAAAAAGCAAGGGCTTTTGTAGAGCTCTTTAATGTTCCTGAAGGCCGAGTCCTCATGATCGGGATCATACTGGTGCTCGTGTATTTTGTTTTATTGGGATTAACTTTTATATTCTCTTCCGAAAATTTTCAACTGTTTATCGCTATGACTTCCATCAATATAATTTTCGGCAGAGCCGCAGCCATTTCCTTTGGTTACACGGTAGGATTAAGCCATGGCATAGTCCTTTTTATGAATATGTATATAGAAACTTTTCTGGTTTTTCTTTTTTATCCTCTTTTTGTTTTTAGCTGGCGCAGGCTTATCGTATTCAAAGGATTCGTTAAAATGTTTGACACGATCAGACAGGTTGCCGAATCTAAGCAAAAACAGATTCGAAGATACGGTATGCTGGGACTTTTTGGGTTTGTTTTTTTTCCGTTTTGGATGACCGGCCCCGTAGTTGGCTGCATTATTGGTTTTTTATTGGGTATAAGGATATGGCTTAATTTTACCGTAGTATTGTCCGGCACATATCTGGCAATTTTCTGCTGGGACTTTTTTATAAAAAAGTTTCATGGCTGGATGGTGGCCATTCATTCCTATGCGCCCGCAGTCTCGTTGATAACTATTTTGGGTATAATAGTAATTTGCAGTTTATTATATAAGAAAAAGCATAATAATATGTCTAAAAGGCAAATATAAAGCCCCCGCCATATTTTATTACAGTTTTAGTTAGGAAGAGGAATAGAAAAATGTAATGGAGGATAAAATAATGCAGGTATTAGTAATGTATTATTCAAGTACAGGAAATACTGAAAAGCTGGCTCATGCGTTGCCGCTCACTTAAAGTACCCCCCTAATACTCCGATAAAGTACCCCTTTTA
>CAZFDO010000246.1:0-1533 GCA_964517965.1 uncultured Clostridia bacterium | reverse complement strand
TAGCCCTGTTCACTACAGGAGTAATCATTTACTTATGGCGCAGTGGCAATAACGGCGCTCTTTTTATGACCCCGGCAGAGGAAAAACTGCGTCTTTGGCTGGACCGGGTCCTGCTGGTCAGGCCACGCACGAAAGAAATATTTTTTGGGCATCCATTGCTGCTGCTGGGAATTTACCTGGGATTGAAAAAACGCTATAATCTCCTGGCTATCGTAGCAGGGTTTGTAGGACAGCTTTCCCTGGTCAATACTTTTTGCCATGTACATACTCCGCTCACTGTATCGCTCTGGCGGGTTTTTAACGGCTGGTGGTTTGGCTTGATCATTGGCTGGATTTTGATCTGGTGTTATCAGAAATATTTGATTACCAATAAATCAGGAGAACAGCTTTGCCTAAAGTTCTGATCTCCGGCTATTATGGCTATGATAATCTTGGGGATGAGCTTATTTTAAAAGCCATCATTGAGCATCTCCGGGCTTTGGATCCAACGTTGGACATTACCGTGATCAGCAAGAGTCCTTGGCGCACGGTTAACCTGCATCCGTCAGTAGAGGCAGTAGCGCGGAAAGATATCTTTGGCATTATTAAAGCCCTGCGGCAGTGCCAGCTTTTTATCAGTGGCGGCGGCGGATTACTGCAGGATACTACCGGCCAGGGCAGTGTACTTTATTATCTGGGCTGGGGAATAATTGCCAAAAGATTATTCGGCAAAAAAGTTATGCTGTACGCCCAGGGAATTGGCCCTCTGCATAGAGACTTGTCCCGCGCTATTGTGAGCAGCTGGATCGCTAAAATGGATCTGATCACCTTGCGGGAAGAAAAATCGCTGCAACTGTTACGGGAATTGCGTGTGCCGGAGGACCGGATAAGGATAACTGCTGATCCGGTGCTGGGATTAACGCCCAGGGCTAGTGTCTCCCTGAGTGAAAAACATCCTTTGTGTATTGGCGTGGTCCTGCGGCAGGGCCGGGATAAGCTGCAGGCGGTGCGGGAGTGGTGCGAAATATTGATCGCGGTTAAGAATACTTATAACGCCCGGATCCTGCTTCTGCCTTTCCAAAATCCTAATGATGTCAAACTAAGCAAGGCGATCAAAGATAATTTGAAAGAAAAAGTGGATGTTAAATATTGGGACAGCCTGGGCGATGTTTTTTCATTTTATGGAAGTGTGGACATCCTGGTGTCGATGAGATTGCATGCCCTAATCCTGGCGGCGGTTTACGGGAAACCCATGCTGGGTATTAATTATGATCCTAAAATAGATAATTTTTTACAGTTATTCGGCCAACAGGCCGTAGTCAGGGAAAAAATAGTAAAAAAACTGGAAAATCTTGTGGTTCAGCGGAAAACCATAGCCAATGAACAAAATGCCGTACTACTAAAATTACAAGAGCGTGCTAAAGAAAATGCGCGCTTAGCGATGGCTCTTATAGACAGTAAGAGTGAAGAGCAGTAAGAGCGAGAAGCAGTAAATGTGAAAAACAGTTGATAGTAATGAATAAAGAATAGTTCTTACTGTTCTTGTATTTACTG
>CAZFDO010000245.1:0-1550 GCA_964517965.1 uncultured Clostridia bacterium | reverse complement strand
CAGGAACTGCTAAAACTGGCTGACGAAAGAGAAGTAGCGGTATTGCGTACTCCTTTGAATACGATCACTTTTATTAACGAAGTCACCACTTATCTTGAAGAAAAGTTTGCTCCCACCACCAGTGTGCATGGGGTGCTGATAGATGTATATGGCGTAGGAGCACTGATCCTGGGAGAAAGTGGGATAGGCAAAAGTGAATGTGCCCTGGAATTAGTCAAAAGAGGGCATCGCCTGGTCGCCGATGATGTAGTGGATATCCGGAAGAAATCCTCTACTTTGCTAGTAGGCAAAGGCATGGAGTTCATCAAATATCATATGGAAATACGCGGGTTAGGGATCATTGATATCCGGAATTTATTCGGCGCCGGGGCTATCCGCGACGATATTGAAATAGATCTTATTATCCAGATGGAAGAATGGGATTCTAAACGGGAGTATGACCGCCTGGGGCTGGATGAAGTTACCTATGAAATATTAGGCGTGGAAGTACCCAAACTGATCATCCCTATCCGGCCCGGCCGCAATATTGCCGCTATTGTCGAGGTTGCTGCGATGAACTGGCGCTTGAAGAAAACAGGTTATTTCAGCGCTCATGAATTTGATAAGAAACTAAAGGAAAAAACGCAGAAGGAGCAGTAACTGTGTCGCCAAGCAATATCAGCCGACTTATTATCATAACCGGCATGAGCGGGGCAGGCAAAAGCTCAGCTATTAATGTCTTTGAGGATCTGGGCTTTTTTTGCGTAGACAACCTGCCGATCATTCTGCTGCCAAAATTTGCCGAGGTAGTAGCCCAGTCTGAAGGTAAGATCAGCAAGGTGGCTTTGGGGATAGATGTCCGCGAAAGAGGATTCCTTGATAACCTGTTTAATACTCTAAAAGAACTTGGTGGACTGCAGATCAAATACGAAATGCTGTTCCTGGAAGCTTCCACCGAAGTTCTATTGCACCGGTTCAGCGAGACCCGCCGGCGGCATCCTCTGGATATAGACGGCCATGAACAAAGCATCCTGGAAGGCATTAATCAGGAACGGGCTTTGTTGACGGAAATTAAATCTAAGGCAGATAAGATCATTGACACCACTAATTTAAGCGCTAAAGAGTTGCGGGATACTCTGGCCGAGTCTTTTTTGCTGCAATCTGATAAAGCCCGTACTTTGCGAGTCAACCTGATCTCGTTCGGGTATAAGTACGGGATGCCTTTGGATGCGGACCTGGTGCTGGACGTGCGGTTCCTGCCCAATCCTCATTATATAGATGAGCTGAAACCATATACTGGTAATGATTCCAAAATAAAAGAATTTGTTCTCAATAATCCGGTGGCCCAAAAATTCCTAAGGAAATTTTTTAATCTGCTGAAATATTTAATGCCTCATTACATCAAGGAAGGTAAAGCCTACCTTAGTATTGCGATTGGTTGTACCGGCGGTAAACATCGTTCAGTAGTGGTGACTAATGAGCTTGAAAAATACCTGACTGGCAGGAAATATGATGTCAAGGTGAAGCATAGGGATGTAAATAAATGAGAGATCCAGAAGAGCTCTCTGATT
>CAZFDO010000244.1:0-1709 GCA_964517965.1 uncultured Clostridia bacterium | reverse complement strand
GTGACCCTATTGGATTAAAATCGGCAGTTAGATTTTGAGCCAGTCCTCGAAAAGCGTTCATAGCATGGGTAGCCGGTAATAAAAGAGCGATTTTACTTATTGATCCTGGTAACATGCTGAAGGGCAGCATCATTCCGCCCAAAATCATCGAAGGGATAAAAACCAACTGCGACCACAACACTGTCATACGCGAACTGGAGGAAATCACTCCAATCAGCACACTTAATCCGGCACAGGCAAAAGCAGTCAGCTTGAATGTCACGATAAAATAAAGCCAATTGACAGGCAACGGTGCATTAAAGAACAAGGGAGCTGTAGCGGCAATGATCATAGTCACTACTGAAGAATGTATGATAGTGGTTAATGCCGGAATGACCAGAATCGATAAAGCCGGCACACCATTAATCTTATAGTTGCGAAAAATACCAGCCTCACGGGCCGTTACTAATGGATCGGGCAATCCTAGTATTGTCGCAGCAAGGACAGCAAAAATAGACATGGCAGGGATCATTGTCTCTTGAAAAAGGGGATTGATGCCAGTCATAATCAGACCCATCATTGCATAAAAGCCCAGGGGGAAAAGATAGTTCATTAATAGCAAGGTCTTATTTCGAATCCCGGTACGAAACTCGAACAAAAAGTGATTAATAAAAGCGTTCATTGGATATCTCCCGTGGTTGTAATTTCCAAAAAGCGATCTTCCAGAGAAGGCCGTTCTACACGCAAATCGACCAGCAAGTCTTCCCGGGTTTTTATATGGGTTATAATAGCTGAAACAGTAGGCCCGATATCAGTGCTATAGTAAATAACATACTCTTCTTTGGATATACGCTTACTCACTGCCGGAAATTTGAGTTCAGGGTCAGAAAGGCTATCACCTATTGTACGAACAGAGATCTTGGTAAAACCCGCTCCGGTAGCGGTTAGCTCAAGCGGGGTACCGGTAGTCGCAATTTTACCGCGCAGTAAAATTGCCAGTCGGTTTGCCATTTCGTTCGCTTCTGCCATATCATGCGTAGCGAGAATGATCGTGGTACCGGAAGATTGCAGCTCACGCATTAGATTATGTAATTCGATACGTGAGGCAACATCAAGACCGGCAGTAGGTTCATCCAAAAATACTACAGGAGGTTTGTGGGCAACCGCCAGAGCAAGCCCCAGACGTCTCTGTTGGCCGGCAGATAGCTGATAATACTGTTCTCTTCTTTTCTCCTTAAGACCAAAACGGTCCAGTAAATCATAGCGTGGCAGCACAGCATGATAAGAACAGAAAAACTTCATCGCTTCATCAGGAGTAATACTATCCGGCAAACCTGAAGTCTGTAATTGTACACCAATCAGGTTATGCAGTTTTCTCGACTGGTAAACAGGATCAACATCCATAATTCGCAATGAACCGCCATCAGGAACACGTAGTCCTTCCAAACTCTCCAGCGTACTCGTTTTCCCCGCTCCATTAGGCCCTAAAAGACCAAATATTTCACCTCGGTGCACTTCAAAACTAATACCATCCACGGCAACGAAATCACCGTAAACCTTACGAAAATCTATGACTCGAATTACCGTATCATTCATGTAATATTTCTCCTTTATAAAATTGTTTAGGCAATTAACCCTCTTTTCATCTCAATTAAGTATAGTAAAAGTTTCTTTCTAAATATATACTTTACCATTCTTAAAAATTATTTTTCTTTATAATCTGATGCAAA
>CAZFDO010000243.1:0-1780 GCA_964517965.1 uncultured Clostridia bacterium | reverse complement strand
AAACCTGAAAATCAACTTTTACCTTAGGAGCTTAGAATAATGGCTGATGTGATCAAGGAAAACATAATACCGCGCAATATTGAAGAGGAAATGAAAGCTTCCTATATAGATTATGCCATGAGCGTGATCGTTGGACGCGCCTTGCCTGATGTGCGTGACGGCTTGAAGCCGGTGCATCGCCGTATTTTGTATGCCATGAAAGAATTAGGGCTAGTACATAATAAAGCCTATCGCAAAAGCGCAACCGTAGTTGGTGATGTGCTTGGTAAATATCACCCGCACGGGGACATGTCTGTCTATGACAGCATTGTGCGCATGGTCCAGGAGTTTTCACTGCGCTATCCTTTGATCGATGGCCAGGGAAACTTTGGTTCCATTGACGGCGACCCGGCAGCAGCTTATCGTTATACAGAAATACGCCTGGAGGCGTTAGCCGAAGAGCTCTTACGCGATATTGATAAGAATACCGTTGATTTTACCCCGACGTTTGATAATTACCGGGAAGAACCGCTCGTTTTGCCGGCCGCGTTCCCGAACCTCCTGGTCAATGGGTCCAGCGGCATAGCCGTAGGCATGGCGACCAATATTCCGCCGCATAACCTGGGAGAAGTAATTGATGGCCTGATATATTTGATCGATACTCCGGCAGCGGAAATAAAAGACCTGATGAAATTTATTAAGGGTCCTGATTTTCCTACCGCGGCTACTATTCGCGGTAAGGGCGGTATACGGGATGCGTATATGACCGGCCGAGGTTCCCTCCTGCTGCAGTCAGTAGTGGAAACAGAAGAGATCGGCAATGGCAAAGAAGCCATAATTGTCCGGGAACTCCCTTACCAGGTGAATAAAGCCAGTCTGCTGGAAAGTATTGCCGAATTAGTCAAAGACAAAAGGATAGAAGGCATCACTGACCTGCGAGACGAGTCTGACCGTGACGGAATCAGGGTAGTGATCGAGCTAAAGCGTGACACCAACACTGAACTAGTGATCAACCAGTTAATGAAGCATACGCAAATGCAGACGTCCTTTGGCATTATCATGCTGGCTTTGGTTAATAACCGGCCGCGGGTGCTCAATCTAAAAGAAATGCTGAGCTTCTATCTGAAACACCGGCAGGAAATCGTCATCCGGCGTACGCAATTTGACTTGGCTAAAGCTGAAGCCAGGGCGCATATATTAGAAGGTTTGAAAATAGCTGTTGATAATATTAATAAAGTGATCAAAGTGATCAAGGAATCAAAAGATGTAGAAACAGCGCGCCTGGCCCTGATGGATAATTTCGGCTTGTCTAAGATACAAGCACAGGCCATTCTAGATATGCGTCTCCAACAGCTGACCGGCCTGGAGTTGGAAAAACTGGAAAGAGAATACCTGGAATTGCTCAAAACTATTGAGCGGCTGAAAGCTATTCTGGCAGATCCGAAAAAAATTCTAGCCTTGATCAAGGAAGAATTACTGCAGATCAAGGAAAAATACGACAATAAGCGTCGTACCAAGATCGTATCCCAGGAAGCAGAAGACCTTTCCATGGAAGACCTGATCGAAGAAGAATCGGTTGTCGTGACGATTTCTCATGCCGGTTATGTAAAAAGGATCCCGTCTTCTACTTATCATTCGCAAAATCGCGGCGGCAAAGGAGTGACCGGGGTCACGACTCGGGAGGACGATTTTATCGAAGATGTTTTTGTCACTTCCACCCATGACTATATGCTGCTCTTCAGTAATATAGGACGGGTATACTGGATTAAAGTATACGAAATCCCAGAAGGCGGGATCCTTT
>CAZFDO010000242.1:0-1780 GCA_964517965.1 uncultured Clostridia bacterium | reverse complement strand
TAAAGATCAAAAAAGACGGGTGGAAAGCCTTCTTTGCGCCAAAAGCCAGCGTAGAACATATGCATCGGGCTACAGACACGGCTCTTTATAAAGTCTGGGCCAGTTATTCCAAAGGACATTTAGCCTTGCTCGATAAGTATGCCACTAACCATTTTGAATTCGTGTTCCAGTTCCTGAAATCCTGCCCGCGCATTAGGATCCCTTCCCCGATCAAGGGCTTTATCTACTTTGGTAATTTCCAAATGATGCATATAGCCGGGTTGGCTGCTATTATGGCCTTAATAAAGTTGATCGTGGGATTATTTGCCTGTACCGCTACCATGGCCGCCGCCGGCTGGTTTATGATCGCCCTGCTCTTGTTTATATTTTTTGCTTACCGCTTTTTTTATTGGTGTTTTTTCTGGGAGCCGAAGAGTAAATTACTATATTGGTTCAAAATTAAATATCTCTCCAACTGGCATTTCATGAGAGGCGTCTGGCAGGGAATGGGTAAGTTTAAATATCGGATATTCTGCATTGAACCAAGCTTTTAAAAATCAGTCCGGCTGATTTTTACTCCCCCGTTAGTTTTACGTAGTAAAACTGGGGGAGTGGTGTTTAGCGATAATTACGCGGATTAGAGCTGGTATTGAATTCCTGCTAGTAGCCAGCGGCCAGGGCGGGGGATACCGGAGATTTCTTCGTAATAAGTATTAAGCAGGTTTGTGGCGGATAAATAGACGGTCAAGTTTGGACTAAATTGGCGAGAGATTTTTAAGTCCAATAAGATATATGGTGAAAGTTGACTGGGTTGGCGATAGGTAGCTGCCCAGTCGTTTTTTATTTGCCCGGGTAAGGTATAGCTGAAATGGAGACCGGCGGTATGCTTGAGGTAATTAGTATTGTATTTAGAAAAGTAATCAACTATAGGGAGATGGGTGTTCAGATATTGATAATTTATTTTTATTATAGAGTTAAGATTAATAGTACTTTCCAATCCATATGAATCTACCATAGAGATATTCCTGGCCTGCCAAATGATCTCCCCTGGATATTTTGTCCAATCAATAGTATTATTAGTGTCCCGCCAAAAAATAACATTTTGAAAAGATATTTGTTCAAGCTGGTATTTAATCCCGGTTTGATAATTCCAGCCTTTTTCTGCTTCCAAAGAAGCATTGCCTTTGTTGGCGGAGTCAGAATAATATAGTTCCGTAAAAGTAGGCAAGCGGTAAAGGCGATTAGCGCCGGCCAGCCATAGCCAGTGTTGATTTAAAGTGTAATTTAGATCTATCGACGGCCGGAAAACCCTCTTGACCGGATCAGGATCGTAAAAGTCTTTTCTCAGGCCCAGTTCCAGCTGCCAGAAACTTCCCAGTTGCGGAATAAATTGAGTGGACAAAGAATAAGCATTACGATGGTGTTGCTGTAAATTCGAGCTATTTATGGCATCCTGCTTGAAATCCAAGCTGGCTATGAGCCGGTGCTGCCTGATCGGCAAAGTAACCGGTAAACCAAAGAAGACAGTGCTGTTACGGTGATCATTAAATGACCAGTCAGGACGGTTGCGGTCCAGGATAAAATAATCCCGGTGCAGGCGGAAACTGCCTTGCGGCTGCCAATGCAGCAGGCCGGTAAGAAATTCTGTCTTGACAGTGGCCAGTAAAGCGCTGGTTGTTTCTTTCTCATCGGGAAAACTCTGGGAGTAGAATTTGTAGGCGCCAAAATCTTTACGGATAAAACCTAAAGTGATAACGCTTTGCCCAGAGTCATAAGGTATGACCTGTTGATAATGTAAGAT
>CAZFDO010000241.1:0-1788 GCA_964517965.1 uncultured Clostridia bacterium | reverse complement strand
GCGCTACAGCAATAATTGCCTGCCCGTAATGAGCGGGAAAAAGCTGGCCGGCATTATTACCCAGTATGATGTGGATAAGGCGATCCATCACGGATTTGGCGCCATGCCGGCAAAAGACTATATGACTACGCAGGTGATCACCATCAAAGGTGACGCATCATTGGATAAGATCCATGATATTATGCTGGAGCATGATATCGGCCATCTGCCGGTGTTGCAGCGTAATAAAATAGTAGGCATGGTGAGCCGGACTGACTTGGTGGCCATGATGCATCACCGGGGAATAGCTGGCTATAAGGACAGTATACCAGTGAAGAATAACGTTAAGATCAAAGAGATAAAACAGTTGATGGATACGACCTTGCCCAAACGGTTATTGGAACTATTAAAACAGATCGGCGAAATAGCTGACCGGAAAAAATACCAGGCTTATGTGGTCGGCGGTTTTGTGCGTGATTTGCTGCTGGGCGTGGAAAATCTGGATATAGATATAGTCATCGAAGGCAGCGGTATAGAATTTGCCCATATCCTGGCTAAAAAACTGGGAGCTGCGGTGAAAACCCATGAACAGTTCGGCACAGCTATAGTCACCTTGCCGGATGATTTTAAAATAGATATTGCTACCGCCCGAAAAGAGTTTTATGAGTTTCCGGCGGCGTTGCCGAAAGTGGAGTCTGCCTCTATTAAAGAAGACCTGTACCGCCGGGATTTCACGATCAACGCGATGGCGATAAAACTTAATGCCGATGAATTTGGGCAACTCCTGGATTATTTTGGCGGCTGGAAAGCCTTAAAGCAAAAAAAGGTGAAGGTTCTGTACAGTCTGAGCTTTGTGGAAGATCCAACCAGGATTTTCCGGGCGATACGTTTTGAGCAGAGGTATGATTTCAAGATCGACCGCGATACGGAAAAATTTATCCGTAATGCCATCAATCATGACTTGTTTACCAAATTGACTGATGAGCGTTTGCGGGAAGAGATAATCCTGCTGTTGGGAGAGGATAATCCCTGGCTGGCCACGAAACGGCTGGTTCGCTTTGACCTGTTGCGCTATATTCACCCGCAGATAAAAGTATCCAAGAAGACCGAGAATATGTTCCGTTCCATGGAGGATAATCTTTTTCTTTTCACTTTGCCGTTGGCCGACCGGCCCATTGATAAGTGGCTGGTATACTTCCTGATCCTGATCAATGACTTATCCCTGGCCGAGACCAGCGAAGTTATCAGCCGGTTTAAATTTATGAAGGAAGAAGCCCTGATTATGATCAAGGCCAAATCACATGTGCCGGAAATACTGGAGCAGATCAGCGCTAAGATAAATTTGGCGCCGCTGGTCATGTATGAATATTTTGTATCCACCCCGGTAGAAGTACTGCTTTACCAGATGGCCCGGACCGGCAGTGCGTTGTTCCGGAAGAGGACCGCTGATTTCCTGAACAAACTGAGCAAGGTGAAGCTGGCCATTACCGGAGACGACTTGCAGCAGCTGGGTTATACTCCGGGGCCGCAGTACCGGGACATCCTGAAGGACGTGCTACGCGCGCGTTTGGAGGGCACGGTCAAAACCAGGGAACAAGAAATACAATTTGTCGTTGACAAGTATCCAAAAAATTGATATAAGGTTGCTTATGGGAAATATAATAATATATATACCGATTTTTCTTTTCTGCCTGGTAATTCATGAGTATGCTCACGGGATGATGGCTGAAAGGTGTGGTGATTCTACGGCCAGGTACCTGGGTAGGCTTACCCTGAATCCGATCGCTCATATTGATATGTTTGGTACGA
>CAZFDO010000240.1:0-1824 GCA_964517965.1 uncultured Clostridia bacterium | reverse complement strand
ATATATTAGGCACATCCAAAGTCTGGAAAATTGCCTTGATCGGTTTGGGAAGATTGGGCGGAGCGCTGCTGGAATTTACTGGTTTTTTAAAGTTTAATCTAAAAATAACCGCTGTATTTGATAAAGATAAAAGAAAGATCGGCCGGGCCTATAAATATTTAGCGGTTCATGATATACGGCATCTGAAAAGAGTGGTACAGGCACAAAATATTAAAGTAGGTATGCTCTGCACCCCTCCGGAAGTAGCGCAATCAGTGGCAGAGGAGATGCAGGAAGCAGGCATCAAAGCCATTCTGAATTTTACTTCTACGAATCTGCAAGTGCGAAAAAATACTTTTGTTTCAAATGTGGATATGGCTTCAGAACTGCAGAGCTTGATTTATTTTCTAAAGCCTCAACAGGGAAAAACATGAAATATATTAACGAAGATACAATCAAAGATTTATTGCAAGAAGCGGGGCAGACTGGTCCGGCTGAGCTGGACCGGATCCTGGCTAAAAGCAAATCCCTGCAGAGGCTATCTTTAGCCGAGGCTGCCGCGCTGTTGGCAGTAGGAGACCCGTTGTATCTTAATAAAATATTTTCGGCAGCAGCCTTTGTTAAAGAGCATATTTACGGCAACCGCGTTGTCCTTTTTGCGCCCCTCTATATCAGTAATATCTGTACCAACTGTTGCTCCTATTGTTCTTTTAATGCTAAAAATCAAAAAATAGAGCGCAAGGCCCTTACTCCCGCGGAGATCCAGGAACAGGTCACCTGGTTATTGCAGCATGGCCACAAACGTATCCTGCTGGTAGCCGGGGAAGCGGCGCCGGACGGCATGACCAATATCGAATATTATGTCGAATCGATCAAGGCCGTTTATGCGGTTAATGTCGGCAAGCACCGGATCAAGAGGGTGAATATAAATTGCGCTCCTTTGACCATAGATGAATTTAAGCAGTTAAAAGCAGCCGGGATCGGTACCTTCCAGATATTCCAGGAAACGTATCATGAAGAGAGCTACCGGAAGGTGCATCCCAGCGGGCCGAAGAGTGACCCGGACAACCGCATAGACGCTGTTGACCGGGCTTTTACTGCCGGTATTGATGATATAGGTATAGGAGTTCTGTACGGCATTTATGATTACCGGTTTGAGACCCTGGCGATGTTAATACATATAGAACATTTGGAAGAAAAATTCAAAGTCGGTCCGCATACAATTTCCGTACCCAGGATCGAACCGGCAGTGGGATCGGATTTCAGCAAAAATATCCCCCATAAGGTCAGTGATGAGGAATTTAAGAAACTAGTGGCTATTTTACGTCTGGCTGTCCCTTATACAGGGATCATTCTTTCCACCAGAGAGACACCGATGATGCGTGATGAACTTTTCAATTTGGGGGTGTCACAGATCAGCGCCGCCTCCCGGACTTCACCCGGAGGGTATACCGAAGGCCAGGATGCTTTGGTCAAAGATACCCAGTTTATTTTAAATGATAACCGTTCATTAGACGATGTTATCGGGTCATTATTGGAGAAAAAGTTCATTCCCAGCTTTTGCGCCGCCTGTTATCGTTCAGCACGGACCGGGGAAACCTTCATGAACCTGGCTAAACCTGGCACGATCAAAGGAAAATGCAGGATCAATGCCTTGATCACCCTGAAAGAATATCTTGATGATTTTGCCTCGCCGCAGGTAAAAGAAGCGGGTTATAAATTAATAGATGAAGAACGGCACAAACTTGACCGACAGACCCAACAACAAATAGGACATTTTTTTAGCGCAATAGATCATGGTATAAGGGACACATATATTTAATAATAATTTTTTACTGTTAGCTA
>CAZFDO010000239.1:0-1898 GCA_964517965.1 uncultured Clostridia bacterium | reverse complement strand
ATGAAGAACTTGCCAAAACTAAGCTAATCGTCTTTTTTCATGCCGGCCACGATATCTCCTTTAAAGATGTGCATGGCACGCCGGCCCATTTTGCCAAACTGATCAAGGCTTTCCCTAATCTGAAACTGGTATTAGCGCATATGGGCGGATTTCAAATGTGGGACGAGGTATTGGCAGAGATCAGCGGCCAGGATGTCTATATCGACACTTCTTTTGCCATGGATTATATGGACAGTCATTCTTTTCTGCAATTAATAGAGCGTCATGACCCTGATCGCATATTATTCGGCACTGATTCTCCCTGGCAAGACCAGGGGCAGGAGTTGGCCAAACTGAAAAGTCTCATCACCGACACCACAGACTTCGAGAAAATGGTTTCTCTTAATGCGATGGAGCTTCTCGATCTATGACTACGAACTTCGCCAAACAGGCCAGGAGATTTTTCATAATTGCAGCGGCATGGGCAGTATTCCTGGTTTTTCTGTCGTTGCAGCCGGCAACAGAAGTAGAGCTATTCCTGCCTTTTGATTTTATGGCCAGCCTGGCACATGCCGCAGTATATTTCGTGCTGGCAGCTCTTCTTTGCATCGCTCTCAGGTTTTGGAAATATCCGTTAACATCCCTGTCTATAGTGGCCTTTATTTATACAACTATCTGGGGCATTATCAATGAACTGGTGCAGTTTTACGAACCTACCAGGAGTCCCAGCATAGCGGATGTCATCAGTGACGCTATTGGCGCAGTACTGGCGATAGCTTTATTCAGCTGGTGGCGGAAAAAGAGGAAAACATGAAAAAGAATATGCACCGGTTTTATGTGCCCTCAAAAAATATTCAGGAAAATGTAGTCATATTACCGGCAGAACATAGTAATCATATTAAGAATGTGCTCCGGATGAAACCGGGTGATTCCTGTATTGTATTTGACGGCTCTGGGTTTGAATATGAAGTATGCCTCGAGAAGATCTATCCGGAACCAGAGGGAAGGATCATCAGCCTCCAGAAAACCACTGCTCCGGACAAAGTAAAATTAACCCTGGCCCAGGGTATGGCCAAAGGCGAGAAAATGGATCTTATCATCCAGAAGTGCAGTGAGATCGGAGTAGATGTTTTCATTCCCTGCCGGTGTGAAAGAACCATTGTAAAATTGGATCCGGCCGGGGCAGCTAAAAGGGTTGAACGCTGGCAAAAAATCGCCCAGTCGGCAGCTGAACAATCACATAGTATTACCGTGCCTGTAGTTGAACCGGTAGCTGATTTAGCCACGGTTTTTAAACAGCTCAAACCAGGCCAGCTGGCCCTGATACCCTGGGAAGGTGAAAAATCAACCAGTATTAAGAAGATCCTAAGAAATACAGCGCTAGATAATATTATCATCTTTATCGGACCGGAAGGCGGATTCAGCGAGCAGGAAATAACTATGGCTAAAGAGGCAGGGGTGATCCCGGTCAGTCTCGGGCCGAGAATATTACGCACCGAAACCGCCGGGATTGTGACGGCAACTATAGTAAGATATGAAACATCAGGTTCTACTCTGTAGGGCAAATATGTCGCTGATGAACCTGGTGCTTTGGGAATAGTTGGCGATCATTCCGAGACCGACCAAATATCCGTTATTTTCAAGCTCTTTGGACCAGAGGACCTTAGCCGCGAGCTTAGGGCTGTTAGCAGCCATTCCCGGAGTTGACAGGGTCACGGTCAGTATGGTATTGACTGATAATTGTTCTGAACTTAACAGGAGCATACCCGTCATACTGACATTCCTCAACATCGCGGTGTTGATATTATCAGAGTTCCGGTACAGAACCTTGACCGCAGTATTGAATCTTTCGTATTTTCTTTTTTCCTGTAGAATGCTGTTCATCTTGTCCTCCTTTTCGTCCTTACTTTATAGACACA
>CAZFDO010000238.1:0-1924 GCA_964517965.1 uncultured Clostridia bacterium | reverse complement strand
CACCGGCACTTCGGCCGTGGGGATGAGATATAATTCATCATCCCGGCATTTAAATAATTCAGCTTCAAATTTTGGCAGCTGCCCGGTGCCTCGCATACTCTGCGGGTTTACCAAAAAGGGGACCCACACTTCCTGATAACCATGTTTTTGGATATGAATATCCAGGAAGAAAGAGATAATAGCCCGCTCCAGCATTGCGCCCTTACCTTTAAGAATAGCAAATCGAGCGCCGCTTAGCTTGGCAGCGGTTTTAAAATCCAGGATATCCAGCGTCTCCCCAATATCCGTATGATCCCGCGGAGCGAAGTCAAAATTCTTTTTTACTCCCCATTCGCGGATTACTTTATTATCGTTTTCATTGTTTCCGGCTGGCACAGTAGCGTCCGGCAGGTTGGGAAGAGTGAGTAAGTCCTGCTCTATTTCCTCTTCCAGTGATTTTATCTCCGGGTCTATCGCCTTAACCTCAGCAGACACAGTTTGCATTTCTCCGATTAAACCACTGGCGTCTTGTTTAGCTTTTTTAAGTATGGCTATTTCTTCGCTGGCCTTATTTCTTCTGGCTTTTAAATCTTCTACTTTGAGCAATAGTTCTTTTCTTTTTTTATCTTTTTCCAAGAGTTCCTGCAAGCTATATTTGGGGCCGCGCTTAGACAGCTCGGTTTGTATGGCCGCGGCATTCTCGCGTATTTTTTTAATATCTAACATTTTTTACCCCAATCCAGGTTCTGTGAAACAACCTATTTAATAGACCTTTAGGTGATAAATACGATTTCGGTATGCCACACTAAAGGCCCGTTCACTTCCATGGCCATTTTCTTTATTACCACATTTTGGAAAGAGACCCGCTTAATAGTACCCTTTTTGACATGTTTATGCCGGTTATAATTCTCGCCTGCCAGTTCCGCCTTAATATGCAAAGGATCAAAGGAAAGTATTTTTACGGCCGCAATTACTTTTTCCTGCTCGTTTATCTGTTTCAGTATCTCGTTCAAAAAGCTGACCAGCAGTTCTTCCTTAGCAGCGCCCTGCACGTTGATTTTTATTTTTTCCATTTCTCTTATCTGGCTCAGGTCAAACATCATTTTAAGCATGCCCTGCGCCGCATAATCATATACTTGCTCCAGCTCATCAGCGTTTATTTTCAGGCCAATACTGGCAAATTCCTTATATTGGTCGAAGGGTTCAAACTTCTTTATCATTCTGGGGCTCCTCCAAGACCTCGTCTTCATGGATAAGCCTGGCGATGGAAACCAACCTGTCCCCTTCTTGCAGCCTGATCAACCGTACTCCCTGGGTATTTCTGCCCATGGTAGAGATAGACTTGACCGGCTGGCGGTTGACGACGCCTTTTTGGGTGATGAGCATGATATCGTCATTATCAGTGACCCGTTTAATAGCGATCACTTGTCCGTTGCGCTGGTTAGCCCTGATGTTAATGACTCCCTTGCCGCCACGGCTCTGGGTCCGGTATTCCTTAACCTTGGTTTTTTTGCCGTAGCCGTTTTCCGTTGCCACCAGGATGATCTCTTCCTTCTTTACTACTTCCATGCCGACAACCTGGTCCTCCGAGCGTAACTCAATACCGCGCACGCCCTTACCTACCCGCCCAATAGGCCTTACTTCGTCTTCCTTGAAATGAATGGCCTGCCCGTTCCTGGTACCGATTATTATTTCCTGGGAACTGTCAGTCATTTTCACACCCATTAATTCATCATTTTCTTCCAGGTTAATAGCAATGATGCCGCCGGCCCGCGGATTGCTGTATTCACTAAGCGGGGTCTTTTTAACCGTCCCGCGCTTGGTAATCATCATTAAGTGCAGATTCTCCTTATTAAAATCATGAATGGTAATAGCCGCGGTGACCATTTCATCCTGTTTTAATAATTTAACCAGATTAACTATCGCTTTTCCTTTAGCTACCCGG
>CAZFDO010000237.1:0-1925 GCA_964517965.1 uncultured Clostridia bacterium | reverse complement strand
GCAGGAACCGCAATGAACCTTTGGCATCACCTCCGGATGGGGTATATCTTCAATAGCCGTATGACAATCTGTACATAAAAAATCGCTATGCACTGATAATACCAGACCGCTATCCTGCCGCATAGATTGAGGAGACTCAGCTTCGTGGCACTCAAAACAATCTGCATTATCGATTTGTCCAAAGGCGATCAACGGCAATCCAAAAAAAAGCGCCATTAACAAAACAAGGAAACGTTTCATAATCAATCTTTCTGATAAAAGCCTGAACCAGATCAGGTCAGGAGATAAGCCAACATAGACTATTTTACCTATTATTTTAAAAATAAGTTCCATACTATACTCCTGATGAAAGTTCAAAAATGCTTCTATAATTCATCGATAACCAAAAACTTCAGCGTAGATGATTAATAAAATTATAATTAATCCGGTTGTCAAAGCTAAAGTACCGAATACTCTGATTATTTTGAGAATGACTGGAGGCAGGGGTTCAACCAGATGCTTTTTAATTTTTTTATTTTCCATGAGCTCTTCATATTCACGGGGTCGATCTTGCTGCAATTCCTTGACAGGGATACGGCCGGTGAAGATTACAGTATCCATCGGGAATTTATCTGGACGGAAATGAGTATTAAAGAAGTGGACAGTGAAAATAAATCCAGTGGCCAGTAGAGCTTCATCGGAGTGAATAATAGTAGCAACATTTATAATCCAGCCCGGGAGGAAACGGGTAAAGAATTCCGGGAACCATAACATCAAGCCGGTAGACCCAATTATTGCTACCCCCCAGAAGACCGCAAAATAATCGAATTTTTCCCAGTAAGTCCAGCGACCATAGCGGGGTCTTGGCCCCATGCCAAGGAACCATTTCAGCGTCCCTATCAGTTCATGCAAATCTGTTTTTGAGGGAATCATGCTTTTCTGGCTGGCTAAAAATTCTTTAAGGGACTTCTTACTCTTCCGTGCAGAATTAATCAAATCATAAAGATGAATGCCAAAATATGCAAAAGTAATAATTGCGCAAATGCGATGTATATACCCGGCAGATTCAAAACCGCCAAGGAAGGCTGAGATCCATTGCGCCCATCCTAAATATGAAAATTTAAGGGTCATGCCGGTTAATGCCAGGCCCAGGAAACTGACGACAACCATCACATGCAGCCAGCTCTGCAGGGGTTTGAACCGTTGAAATTCAAGACGGCCATGAACCTCTTTGCGTAATTTTTTGTGCTGCCGCATAGCCTGGAATGATCTGGGCATCCAGAGAAGAGTATGCGTTCCGGCAATAATTAGAGTACTAACCAGTAGTATGGTCATAAACCAAAAAGTATAATAGAGAATAGGATATTTAGTGCGGTCATGGTGAGTGGCATGGGTAAGGTACCCGGCAAACTGGCGATGCGACCCGGTATGGCACTGTCCGCAGGTTTTTACAATATTTTGACGAGAGAGACTTGAGTTCGGATCACTGGGTGGAAGGATATCGTGTGCCCCGTGGCAGTTATGACATCTGGCTGCGGCGCCATAACCTAATTTGGATACTTTTCCGTGGAATGTTTCGAAATATGATTCGGTAACATCTTCATGGCAGCCACCGCACTGCAACAGGATATCCGATTCAAAAGAATCAGTATCAGTACGTGTAATTTTATGGGAATGATGGCAATCTGAACAATTTGGTAAAGGCTCTTTAGAATCGCTTACTATTGGCGAGTGGATGCTGTTTACAAATTTTTCATAAATACCGTTATGACATTTAGCGCAGGTTTTTGAAATATTCTCCGGATTAACGGTAGAATTGGGATTGTCTTTGGGCAGTTCTTTGTGAGCCGTATGACAATCAGTACACATGGCTGTCACTACCAGGCCGCTTTCAAGCAAGCCCTTGCCGTGGATACTCATTTTATAAGCATCAGCAAAGTAAATAC
>CAZFDO010000236.1:0-1930 GCA_964517965.1 uncultured Clostridia bacterium | reverse complement strand
TATATGGAACTATTTTAGCAATTTTATAAACAATGTCAACTGCTTTTTCTGCATTAGGCCGTAGTTCAGCTACGGCTTTCTTGATTTCTGCCCCGAGTTTCTGGTCAGTTATCGCTATCTGGGGTATGGACTGCCCCTTCTTGCTGAGGTATTCCGGATAAACCAGACTGACTATTTCCGAGCGCTGATCCTTGTTGATCTTGATCTCGCGGATCACCAGATTATCATTAATTGTAACCGCGGCCGTCTCCTGGCCATCAATAGTTTCGATCTTGACTGCTGTTACTTTCGTCACTGGCCCTGCTGTTTTCAGTAGCAGATGCTTGTCCTCCGAAGCTCCAGTGAAGGAGGAGCAGATGGCAGTCAGCAGTAATAAACAAAATAATTTTAATACTTTTTTATTCATCTTTAATACTCGGTTTTCACCTGATAACTAAGACCATCAGTGATGACCGTTACCGTCCCTTTCTTGGCAGTGATGAGATAAGGTATGTTTTTCCTTTTCAATCTTTGCAGGACTTCCGGATGAGGATGTCCAAAAGAATTATTGCGGCCGCAGGAAATTATCGCCAATCCGGGATTGACCTCATGCAAGAAACTGGCGCAGGAAGAACTCCGCGAACCATGATGGGCGATTTTTAACACTGTTGCCGTCAGCATGTCCCCGTACACAGACAACATTATTCTTTCAGCAACTTGCCCGATATCGGCAGTCAAAAGGAAACTGACCTTATTATAAGTAATCTTTATTACCAGGGAATTATCATTAGGGTTGTTAAACCTGTCCTGCGGAGGATTCAAAACCAGGACTTGCAGGGATGGTCCAAAATCCAGTGAATCTCCGGCACTGGCCAGCCGGTATTTTATCTTCTTTGTTTTTACAGCTTGCAGCACTTTGATATATTCATCATCAGTCACCCCGCCGCCACCTTCCAGCGTATCCACGAATTCCGCTACCGGGTAGGCATCCAGGACATCCAGCAGCCCATCCAGATGGTCAGTATGGCCATGAGTCAGGATCATCATATCCAATTGTTTGATTTTTTTCTGTTGCAGGAACGGGCTGACTACTTTTGCCCCTATCTTATACTTTTGCTGCCGCCAGGCTGGTATCCCGCCCCCATCAATGAGAATATTCTTCCCCTCCGGGGTTTCCACCAGGATACTGTCCCCCTGGCCGACATCGATAAAGGACACTGCCAGGTCCCGCCCAGCAAGCGTTGGCGCCGCGCCCGCCAGCGAATTTTGGAGGGGGCAGGCACCGGCAAAAGCGTTTACGCAAAATAAAAGAAAGAGCAGTATTGTAAAGAAGTACTTATTTTTTCCCGGCATTTTTCTTCAGCAATTCATCCTGCAGGTCCCTGATCTTCTTCTTTTGTTTTGACTCTTCCCGTTTATTCAGGACCATCTTAATATCAATGCAGGCGCCTTCATAAATTTTAACAGGCAGGTTCGCTACCGGTATTACCAGCTCTCCCCCGCCTCTTATTTTAATCACCGCTATCCTGCCGTCTTCTATCCGATCAACAATGCCTAGCATTAAAGACTCCAAAAAGTTATGCGTTATGCGTTATGCGTTGTGCGGAAAAGCCCTTTGTTAGCGCACAACGGAGGTACTCGATGAACGACAATCTTTTAAGTTCGCGCAAGACGCACTACGCACCCCACACGACTAGTTTATAATATTACCAAATTATCCCTGTGTATGACTTCATCGTAGTCCTTGTGCCCGATAACTTTCATGATTTCCGAGGTCTTTTTGCCTTTTATTTTTTCTATCTCATCACTGGAGAAAGACACCAGGCCGCGGGCGATCTCATCCCCGTCCTGGTCCACCACCGTCACCATATCACCCAGCCGGAAAGTACCTTCCACATCAGTGATGCCGCTGGGCAGCAGGCTCTTGCCCATTTTCAACAAGGCTTTGGCT
>CAZFDO010000235.1:0-1944 GCA_964517965.1 uncultured Clostridia bacterium | reverse complement strand
AGATACGGGCCAAAATCAAATATGAGAAACAGAAGAATTATGGCGATCAATACTTTGCGCTGTTGATGATATATCAACCAGGTGTTCAGGCGCCATATTCCGGCGATCATCAGTAGCGTAACCATTTCCAGTAACAGTTTGGTCCACCAGGACTCGAAAAATGCGTCCCGGAAATAAAATATCAATATATACCGGAAAATAAAATAAGCGCTGAATAGCCAGGCCCCGTTAAACCAATAGGATCTCGTGCTCGAAACTAAAGCCTGATGACGCATTTTATGCATAAAACCGCTGACCAATATCACGGTGGGAATAAATAAGATCAAGTAATAAGCTGTAGTGGTATAGGAAAACAGCATTAGAAATATTATTCCCGCGCAGAGCCAGATTCCAGCTTGTTTTTCCAGATCCGCAAAACTCCGATACCACCTCATTGCTATGAGGGCTATCGTCGTTAATACCGGCACATAAGCAAAATATTCGGCATTAAATACTTTATAAACCTGGCTAATATATTTGGGACTTATCCTGGATACAAAGATCCGGTAAAAATCAAAAAACTTATCCGGATCAGGCCAGATCAGGGATACCAGCAAGATTACTGCTACAGCTACAGCCCCGGTGGCAAACCAGCCAACTTTTTGCCAAATCCCCTTGCCGCGCTGCTCCCATAGTATCCAGGCAATGACCACTGCAAAATGTAAAGCCAGGGACTTGGACAGCAAAGCCAGCATAAAAGCTATCCCGGCGATAAAGAAATCCATTATTGTTCCTTGACGCAAGAAAAACCAGGAGAGCACCAGGAAGAACAGCATCGGGATCTCACTGACAAAGAGACGGTTATACATGATCCAGAAATAGGAAAAACTTATAAAAAACCCGGCCAGCAGGGCGGTTTTAAAACCATACCTTCTTTGCAGCACCAGGAAAACCAGCGCCATGGTCAGGATACTGAAAAGTATTGCGCCCAGCCGCATATATTTATATTTTACGCCAATAATTTTAAAAACAGTGAAATTTACCGCTCCCATGACCGGACTGACAAAGTGGTAATTGTAATCATCCATGTACCAGGAACCAAAGAGGACTTTATTCCTGGCATTATGGGCATAGAACCCTTCATCAGTAAATGGACCCCTACCCCAGCTTAAGGCCGTCGGTGCATCAGCGGAAATGTGCAGTATCCTTAAACCGGCAAAAATAGTCAGCAAAACGATCAGCCAGATCATTTTTTTCATATTTTCAGGAAATCCTTTACCTTCTGCCACACTTCTTCAACCTTGATCATATCCAGGCACTTCAAAGTTTCACACTCTATCTGTTTATAATTATAACAAGGGGAACAGGCTATTTCTTTACGGACGATCATATTATTTTTACCCCAGGGATAATTCTTCCACCATAAGGTGGGGCCGAAAATTGCCAGGACCGGTGTTTTAACCGCAGTTGCCAGATGCATCAGCCCGCTGTCGTTGGAAATAAATAAAGCGCATCTTTTAATTAACGCCGCGCTCGTCCGTATATCTGTATCACCAGCCACTATCACTGGTTTCTTGTGCATGAATTTAGCCATTTCTTCCGCGGCATAACGTTCTTCCGGACCGCCAAACACAATTACTTTTGTCCTGGGTACGGCTAAAATAAGGTCACAGAGCTTGGCAAACTTCTCCCTGGGCCAGCGTTTAGCAGACCCTATCGCCAAGCCGCTTCCCGGATGTATCCCGATCAGTAGATCTTTGTGAGATACGCGGTTTTTTACCAGAAAATCTTTCGCTAATTCTTCTTCTAAAGGTGTGGTGAAGATAAACGGCGCTTTTTCATTGGCCCGGCGGATAGTTAGTCCGATAGCTCTCACCAGGTCCAGATTGTATTCTATCTCATGTTTCTTTTCATGTATGGGCACTTGATGGGTATAAAGCCAACCATATACTTTGTTATTATATC
>CAZFDO010000234.1:0-1956 GCA_964517965.1 uncultured Clostridia bacterium | reverse complement strand
CAAGCGCGACCATAGGGAGTCCGCCAGTCTCTTTGGCGGAAACAAAAATAACCAGTTCACTGATACACGGAGATCAAAGAGGTTTGCCATGATAAAAATAGGATTAACGGGGAATATTGCATCGGGGAAGACGACGGTGGCGCAGGTTTGGCAGAAAATGGGGGCCAAGGTCATTGATGTGGATGAATTGGCACATGACCTCTACCGGCCTAAGACCAAAATCTGGCAACAAGTGGTCAAAACTTTCGGCAAAGGGCTATTGCAAGATGATAATACCATCAACCGGGTGGCGTTAGGCGCCATCGTCTTTGCGGATAAGAAAAAACTGACGAAACTGAACAGGATAATGTACCCGGCTATAGTGAAAGAGCTGGAAAAGCAACTGGCAGCTGCTAAAAGCAAGGTAGTAGTAGCTGATATGGCAGTGCTGTTTGAGGCCAAGGCTGAAAAGCTGTTCGATAAGATCGTGGTAGTGCGGGTATCCCAGTATAACCAGCTCAAGCGCCTGACCGAGGAGCGCAATTTCACCCGGGAACAAGCTATGGACCGGATCAATTCCATGTCTTTTCATGGGGAGAAGATATCTTCCTGTGATTATATGATAGATGGCGACCAGCCAATAAACGAGTTTAAAAAAGCAGCTCAATTTTTGTATCAAAATATCAATATGTGTTCCTAAAAGATTATTAGTGTTGACAAAAGGCACACATTATGATAAAGTATTAATACGATGAAGATATTCGAATGGGATGAAGCTAAAAATAGGAAGCTCAGGGAAGAACGAAATATATCATTTGAAGAGGTTGTGTTTTATATTGAAAGAGGGAGTGTTATAGATATTATTTCTCATCCAAATAGTAGAAAATATCCAAGCCAAAGGATATTTGTTGTTGATATTGATAATTATATCTATTTAGTGCCATTTGTCGAAAGTAAAGAGGCAGTATTTCTTAAAACGATTATTCCGAGCCGTAAAGCCACAAAGTAATATTTAAAGAGGTGAACATTATGAAACGTGTAGCAGAAGAAAAAGAAATATTAAAAGATTTTGAAAAGGGCAGTCTTAAGTCAGTGCCAAGGGTTGCGGCTGAAAAAAGGCGGTATCAGCGTTATGCCAGTAATACCCTGTTAAAGAACAAAAGAATAAATATCCGTATCTCTGAAAGAGATCTGGTACATATTCAACGGAAAGCCATTACGGAAGGTATCCCTTATCAAACTTTGATTGCCAGCATTATTCATAGGTATGTAGCAAAATAATTCGGAAATACTACTTGACGAAAGGGCATTTTTCTTGTATTATATAAGAAATTGCAATACTGCTTTATTCACCTACAGGAGTTCTCTCCATTTGCAAGCAAGTTTTAAAATCCCTAAAAAACTGTAAAACATCAATCTATTGTATTTAATATAGGTTTTAGCATGTATTTCTAAGGAGGAAGTTTATATGGAAAATGGCGCAGCTTTAGATATGGCTGCCTTGGGCAAGAAGACTATTTCCGATCTAACGGACATAGCCAAGGATCTAAAATTAGAGTCAGTCAGCGGACTGAAAAAACAGGAGATAATCTTTAAGATCCTGCAGGCACAGACCGAGAAAAACGGCCTGGTGTTTGACGAAGGCACCCTGGAAATACTGCCGGATGGATTCGGTTTTTTACGTTCTCCCCAGTATAACTATTTATCCGGCCCGGATGATATCTATGTGTCACCCAGCCAGATACGACGGTTTGACCTGCGCAAAGGGGATACTATCAGCGGCCAAGTGCGTCCGCCCAAAGAAGGCGAACGCTATTTTGCTTTATTAAAGATCGAGGCAGTCAATAGCGCCAATCCTGATGATGTAAAGAAAAGAATATTATTTGATAATTTAACTCCTTTATATCCGCAAGCCAAACTAAACCTGGAAACCACGCAGGAAGAGATCTCCATGCGCATTATGGATATGTTTACCCC
>CAZFDO010000233.1:0-1958 GCA_964517965.1 uncultured Clostridia bacterium | reverse complement strand
ATAAATTTATTGACTTGGCGGTTAATGAGAAAAGGTGACGCGTGTTTTATTGGTTACTGGTCAAGGACACTGCTGGAGGACGGAGCACGAGTTATTTGTTGAGAGACTTGTAATATCTCCGCAAAGGGATGTTTATGAAATTATTTATAGATGCGCGCATGCTGGGGAACTCGGGGATCGGGCGCTATACCCAGAATATTATTGAAAAAATGGACCCGCTGGCCCCTGAAATCGATATCCAACCCACCGTATTTCTCAATAGCGGTGATGAGAAGTATTTAGGACAGCTGGAGCATACTTCTTTGGTCTATCCGCTGAGCCACACCAGTATATACGGTTTCAAAGAACAAATAATGCTGGCCTATTATCTATCAGCTTTAAAGCCTGACCTGGTTCATTTCCCCAACTTTAATGTATCCTTAAAAAAGAGATTCCCTTTTGTAGTTACGATACATGATTTGATCTACCTGAAATATCCAGGAGCCTGTCCCAATATACCGGCCAGGATTTATGCTGCTTTTATGATTGGGTTTGCTTGCCGGCAAGCCCGGTTGATCATTACTGATTCCCAATACAGCAAGCAAGACCTGATGAATACTATCCATGTTCCGGAAAAGAAAATTCGCGTTATTTATCCAGCCGTGGATCCTAAATATCAACCAGTCAAAGATCCTATGAAGCAGCTGGCAAAATACGGTCTTCCCGAAAAATACATCCTCTATGTGGGTAATCATGAGAAGAGGAAAAATATCCCTGCGCTGATAGCCGCATTTAGCAGAAGCCAGGCAGTACAAGAATACAAATTGGTCATCACCGGCAATCAAGATCCCCGCAGAAAAGAGCTTTATCAGGCCATCAAGGAGCATCAGGTTACCGAAAGAGTGCATTTCCCCGGATATATAAACGAAGAGGACTTGCCGGCTTTATATACACAGGCAGGATTGCTGGCGTTCCCTTCATCTTATGAAGGTTTTGGGTTGCCGATATTAGAGGCTATGGGCTGCGGAACCCCGGTGATATGCTCCAAGGCTACTTCTATCCCGGAAGTTTCAGGTGATGCCGCTGTGGTCATTGATCCGTTTGATATTGCGGGATTTGCCAAGGCTATTGATACTGTCCTGACAGATCAGGATATGAGACAAAAACTACAGGCAAAAGGATTGCAAAGAGTGAAGCAGTTTGTTTGGGATACGACTGTTAAAGAACATATTAAAGTATATAAAGAAGCGCTATCATGATGGAAAGAAAGCTTAATATTTCTATTTTTACCGGCCTTTGTTTGTTGGTCTTTTTAGCTCCCTGGCAGGTCTATTTTTCTTTGGGGCCACGGCTCACTCTGTCCATAGCACAGGTTTTAGCAGGTATTGTTTTTCTACTATGGCTGTTTTACGATGCAAAGTATGTCCGGAACCGGAAAGTGACTGATCAACAGTTCTGGCCGGCACTTTTGATATTAGCCATGATCTTCTCGCTAATGGTGGCTATGGACTACAAACTCTCGTTTAAATACCTGCTGAAATGGACTGTCCCGATCCTGTTGTTTTTTGTCACTGCCAGAACGATAGAAGATATGGCCCAGGTTAAAATATTATTGAAAGCAGCTGTCTGGTCAGCGGTAGCAATAATTTTGCTTGGATTATTGGAGTTTTTGGCCGGGTTTAACCATATTTTTGATTTTGTCAGTACCCATAGGGATTTAGTGGGCGTCTTTACTGGCCCTGGGCCGTTACAGGCAGCCTTAAGTGAAAATATGTTCCTGAATAAAATGAATTGGTTTTATTGGATGCCTGATATCTGGCAGTATTGGGTGCGTCCTTTTGGGACTTTTATCGCGGTTTCAGCTTTTACCTTGTTTACCGGCCTGGCGTTTGTCTTTATTCCTGTTCTTTATCGGGAAAGCAAAGGAAAAATCTTCCCCCCGGCATATATATTCGCCGGTTTCATGTTTGCCAGCGCCA
>CAZFDO010000232.1:0-2014 GCA_964517965.1 uncultured Clostridia bacterium | reverse complement strand
ATAAAAAGTATTCGGTCTTTAGATTGGGATACTACTATTTTCTTAGTGGGAATATTTATACTGGTAGGTAGTATTACGGTCAACGGCTGGATCGAGGTTATTTCTAATTATCTTTCTAGCCTCGTCGGCTCAAATATATTTTTAGGTTATACCCTGGTAGTATTTTTATCTGTTTTTCTTTCCGCGTTTATTGATAATGTCCCGTTCCTGGCAGCGATGCTTCCGGTGGCTGCCTCCATGTCAGACAAACTTGGTATAAGTCCTTCATTATTCCTTTTTGGTTTATTGATCGGGGCAAGTTTGGGTGGTAATATTACGCCTATCGGGGCCTCGGCCAATATTGTAGCCTGCAGCCTGCTGAAGAAAGAAGGTTATGAAGTAAGTTTTAAGGAATTTGCCAAAATAGGATTGCCTTTTACCGTCACGGCAGTAACAGCTGCGTATTTGTTCGTCTGGTTTGTCTGGAGCAAGTGAAGAACCCCGTTTTTTAGTCAATTTTTAGTGGAATATGCAGAAACACCTTGACAACCTGTGAATTTGTGTTATATTTTAAATGGAAATCCACATTTTATTATAAAGAGGTTCAGAACGGTAATTAGCCACGAGAAAATTACCGAGGAGAATTATGTGATGCGACCTCTTGGCTGGGAAACTCATCCCGGGTACAGGCAAAAAAAATTAGGTGAAATGTTGCTCGAGGCTTCGCTGATTGATGAGGGCCAACTAACAACGGCCTTGACCAAACAGCAAAGATCAAGCAAGAAATTAGGGGAGATTTTAGTTAATCTAGGGTATGCCAATGAAGAGCTGGTATTAAACCTTTTAGGCAAGCAGCTAGATTCTCCTTATATTAGAATAGATGAAACCGAGCGGATCGATAATGCTATTATCCACAGGATACCGGAAAACCTGGCTGAACGCAACCTGGTCTTGCCGGTAAAAATGGAAGATGATACGCTTTGGGTAGCCATGAGTGACCCGGCCAACCAGTTCCTGAAAAAGGTTCTGGCTCTGTTGACCGGGTATCATATTAAGTCCTATATCGCCAGTCCTAAGGAGCTAAAGCAGGCCATTGCCCATTATTATTCCCGGGAAGGCCGCTTGGATAAGGCTACTGCAGTTACCCAGCTTCATAGCTATTTCCTACCGTTGAAACAATTGGGTTTTACCCCGCGCCAATTGCCGGTTTTTGATAAATATTTGGAGCAGCAAAAGGGCTGCCTGTTTATTATCGGCCCGGAAGATAGCGGTAAAAAGACTACAGTCTACGCCAGTCTCAGGCAATTGAATTTTCCTGATAATGATATTATTTCAGTTGAAAGGAAAATGGATTATAAGCTGGAATGTGTTAATCAGCTGGAAGTTACCGGGACCAGTGATCTGGATATGCATAGGATGATTGACAGTGTTAACCAGTTTAATCCTAATATCCTGGCCGTAGAAAATATCCAGGGGGTAGAAAGCTGGAATGGTATTGGCCGGATGGCGGAAAAGGGCAACCTGGTCATTGGCACTATTAATACAGACCAGCCTATCCTTGATTTTTTGGTAGATTTCCTGGACCGCAGGACCAGTCACTATTCAGTGGTAGAACACCTTACCCTGGTAGCTGAACAGAAGCTGGTCAGGGCTATCTGCCCTTATTGTAAGGCCATATATACGATTTCCGGGAAGACAGCCAGAAAGATGGGCCTGAAGGTAAAAGGGGCCGCGATCAATATATATAAAGGTAAAGGATGCAGTGTATGTAACCACACTGGTTATTATGGCTATACTGCTTGTTACGAACTGCTGCCGATCAATAATACTATAAAGGACCTGATGATGCAAAAAGCCAGTAAGGCAAAAATCAAAAAAGCGCTACAGAAAGAACTAGCCTATAATCTTAGTGATGTTCTGCAGGAAAAACTGCTCAAAGGGCAGGTGTCTGCTGAGGACTATCTCCATATGATGGGCAAGAATATTAACCAGTTCAAGGAGCTCAAGATGTCCCGGATCATGGATACCTTCTGGA
>CAZFDO010000231.1:0-2094 GCA_964517965.1 uncultured Clostridia bacterium | reverse complement strand
GAAATCACGGCGCCATGCTTCGTAATTTCCTGGGCCAATACTTTATTTTCCGCCGGATAAAGTGCCCCGATGCCGCCACCCAGCACCGCAATGGTCCGGCCTTTAGCCGCTAAAGCAGACTGGTGGGCAAAGGTATCAATACCCCGGGCTAAGCCGCTGACAATGGTCACTCCTTCGCCAGCTAATTCGCCGCTGAGTTTGGTAGCCACATTCTTGCCATAAGCAGTATAATCCCTGGTCCCTACCACGCCGATAGCAAAAATATCCTCTTTTTTTATTTCCCCGGTTACATATAATAGAATTGGCGCGCCGTTGATATACCGCAGACTGGCAGGATAGTCCGCATCCCTGATAGTCACGACTCTGGCTTTATGCTTATTGATCAGTTCATATTCCCGGCCTAGATCAAAATGCTTTTTTACCAGGCGCAAAGAATTAGTAAAACCCCGGTCGACCAGGCCGGTTTTCAATAGCTCTTCCTCACTGCACTCCAGGATGCGTTCCGGTTCCTGGTAGAAATCCAGCAGGCTTTTTAACCTGCCTTTACCCAGGCTTCCGGCGGCATTCATTAATATCCAGCTGTCCATCCTCACACCCTATGTGAATCAATATTAAACAAAAAAGACAGCCAGGCTGTCTTAGGCAAAATTTGAATAACCCACCGCTGTCACTATCTTTTAGGATTAAGCTGTCTAAAGAGTTCCAAGAATCTCTGCCGGTTCCTGGCGGTCTGATACTTCTTGGGTATCCTCCCTGCTGATAATACTAATGTATCAGCATCACAGTTAAGATAGCGGGCTATCCGGACCAAACTTCTTTCTTCGGCCGGCGGATTTCTTTTTCCGGCCAGGACCTTAGAAAGGAAACTGGGATCTAATCCCACTCTCCTGGAAAGACAACGCAAACTGACATTGTTCCGTTTGAGTCCGGCCTTTATAACTTTACCAAAATAATTATTAATCATAGGTATGAGTTCTGGTTTCTGTCTATTCTGAAGTATTAAACAAAGATAATATCTGAAGCTTCTCTTTAGCCTTTTTCACAAATCCATCTTCCGGATAATCTTTGACAAACTTTTCGAATTCAGCCCTGGCCCGTGGATAATCTTCCTTGGCCTCATATAACCGGGCGATCATAAATTGCCCCTGGGCAGCGTATATACTTTTGGGAAATCTCTTCTTCAACAGCAGATAGGTTTTTTCCGCCAGGTCATAATCCCGGGCAAAAGCATAGACATTCCCGATATACAATTGTATTTTGGGAGCCCAAGGTTCCTGAGCGTGCTGATCTACATATATCTGGGCCTGGTTCAGTATTTGGCGATAAAAAGAAAAGCATATTACTATGATCACTGACAAATAAAACAATTTTCTCAGCATATTAGCTCCTCAGTCAGCAGCTTACCGATTTAGCTTGATGTAATCTCCTATGCTCACTGATTCAATAGCGCGTAATATCTTGATCACACTAGTGTTTTTACCTTCAATCTTGATAACCCTGGCATCACCGATGCTGGTCATGACCGGGACTTCCTTCCTCGTTTGCTGTTCATCTTTACTGATCGTTGGTTCGATCTTATCAATATTAAGTCTGGAGGTGACCAGTTTTCCTTTTTTAAAGATGACGACTATATCCCCTTCATTGATATTTTTTCTAGACCCAATATTTATCCTTACCAGATCGTTATTGCTGATCATGGTTTTTTCAAACTTTGGGTCAGACATCTCCACTATTCTGGCATCAGCCTTAAATTTCTTCTCCGGGACTGCTTCGGCTATAAATGGCGGAAATTTTTCTTTGTCCAGATCAAGACTACCGGATACTGTGGAAGTGATCTGGGTAGTGTCTTTATTAACCTCGAATTTTTCTGTGTCGCTATCTTTTGCGGCTAGATATCCAGCTACCAAGAAAATGACACCCACAACCATACCAAGAATAAAAATCTTTTTCATTGCCACACCTTCCTTTGCGGAATTTTGACAACTTTTCATCAATGGAGTTTATCATAATCAACCAGTAGTGTCAATATAAATATCAGGCATTGTCAACTAAGAATTAAAAGTGCACAGGTTTTAAAGGATTTAAGGCTGATGC
>CAZFDO010000230.1:0-2098 GCA_964517965.1 uncultured Clostridia bacterium | reverse complement strand
GGTGAAGTATTCAGCGATACGGTTAATACCGGTATCTATATCCTGGATCCTAAGATCTTTGAATTTATTCCCGAAAAAAAAGAGTTTGATTTTAGCCGCAACTTATTCCCGCATTTACTGGAGAGCAAGCAAGCCCTCTATGGCTATATAGCCGACGGTTATTGGAAAGATATCGGTGATTTGTCTGAATACCGGATAGCCCATCAGGATATCTTGACCGGCAAGGTGCAGGTGAAAATCCCGGGCAATAAGCTAAACACTATCGGCCGGGATATCTGGGTAGGCGAAGATAGTGAAATAGATAAGCAAGCTGATCTGAAAGGCGGCGTGATCATTGGCAAGAATTGTGTGATCAAGCGTGGAGCAGAGATAGCTAATTCAGTGATCGGCGATAATGTCCAAATAGAAGAAGGGGCTAAAATAATAAATTCGGTCATCTGGGAAAATACCCATATTGGAGCGAAAGCCGAGTTGAAAGAAAATATCATTGGTAAGGGAGTAGATATTCGCCGGCAAGCTTTTATCCAGGATGGCGTGGTAATCGCTGATGAATGCGTCATCGGCGAAGAGGCGCGCATCAAAGTTAATATTAAACTGTGGCCGCATAAAATAGTGGATGACGGAGCTACCTTATCCACTAGCCTGGTATGGGGAGAGAAATGGTCCAAAACCCTTTTTGGGGCCTACGGAATTTCCGGCCTGGCGAACATAGAGATGACTCCTGAATTCGTCGCCAAAGTAGGCGCCGCCTATGGCGCGTTCCTGGGCAAAGGCGCTACGGTAATGACCAGCCGCGATTCGCACAAGGCCAGCCGGATGATCAACCGGTCCTTTATCTGCGGCCTGCTGTCCAGCGGCGTAAATGTGAAAGATTTAAGAAATATTCCTACTCCCTTATTGCGTTATAACCTGGGCAAGGAAGGGGAAAAAGGCGGTATTCATGTTCGCAAATCTCCTTATGATCCGCAAGTCATCGATATAAATTTCTTTGATATTGGCGGCGTGGACCTGTCGTTCAATAAGGAAAAGTCTATTGAGCAATTATTCTTCCGCGAAGACTTCCGCCGGGCTAAAATAGAAGATACCGGCGAATTAACTTTCCCCGGGCGGATCATTGAAGATTATAAAGAAGGTTTTTTAAATTCCATAGATCATAAGGCTATCAGCCAGACCCGCTTGCGGGTAGTGATTGACTATGCTTTTGGCGATGGAGCTACCCTGTTCCCATCCATCCTTGGCGACCTGGGATGTGAAGTTATTTCCTTAAACGCCAATATTAATCCAGCCAAATTTACTAAAAGCGAAGACGAATTCCATCAAGCCTGGAAAAAACTAGCCGATATTACGGTAGCGCTGAAAGCTGACGTCGGGTTTATGCTGGATACCGGCGGAGAGAAGCTGTTTTTAGTAGATGAGAAAGGGCAGGTAGTGAGTGACGATAAAGCCCTGGATCTGGTGGCAACGCTGATCATGCGGGAAAAGAAAGGAGCCAAAATCGGCATCCCGGTGACTGCCAGTAAAATAATTGAGGAAATGGGCAAAAAGTATCACGCCGAGGTCATCCGTACTAAAACCTCCCCGCGTTCCATCATGGAACAGGCTTTAAGAAAAGAGCAGGACCTGCTCGGAGATAATCTGGGCGGTTTTATTTTCCCGCATTTCATGGGAGCGTTTGACGCCATGTTTTCTTTGGCGAAAATACTGGAGTTAATGGCCAAGCAAAATGTGCGCCTGCATCAGCTTAGTGAAGAATTACCCAAAATACATATCCGGAAAGAACGCGTTCCCTGTACCTGGGCGGCCAAAGGGACAGTCATGCGTAATATAGTCCAGCGGGCCAAAGATGACGGGGAAAAAATGGAGTTGATCGACGGTATTAAAATAATTAACAAAGACTACTGGGTCTTGCTGATCCCGGATCCGGATAAACCTTTCTTTAATATTTATGTAGAGTCTGAATCCAGTAGTAAGATACTGGAAGTTATCAATAAATATAAAAATAGAGTGCTAGAGTGCCAAGGATAATCCCCCCTAGTTCTGCTGCCCACCCTTGATTTCTGACGAAATCAAAACAGGGGGGCATACGCACAACTGGCAG
>CAZFDO010000229.1:0-2102 GCA_964517965.1 uncultured Clostridia bacterium | reverse complement strand
GGATTGGCGGAAATATTAGTTTTATAAAAAATCAGATCCCCGTTCAGGTCATAAATGCTTAACGTTGCCTGGGCGGAAATATTAGCAAAATAGACTTTTTTACTTTGTGCCAGCTTACACGGGTTAGGATAAACATAAACAGCGTCAGCCAGGATCACTTCAAAGCCATTAGCCAGGGTTCCGGCCTTGGCATCAGCATTAGTTACTACTATATTCCAAAAGCCTATTGCTTTATTCCTGATATCCAGGAGTCCGGAAATCTGGGTGACTGAATCACGCGCTGTCTCGGTAGCAATGATATCTGTTTCCCCGGTTTTATTCAGTTTCAATTCAAAACCGCTATAAAAATTAATCCCGTTAACCTGCACCCTGACCTGGTTCCGGTTACTGGCCCGGCCGGGAGAAACCGCACTGATAATGGGGGTATAGCCAGTGATAGCAAAGGTGACTGGTTTGGCGCCTTCTATCTCTGCATCAGGATTCACCGCTACCAGTTCCCAGTCTCCGGGAGACAATCCAGTCAGGTCAAATTCAGCGAAAACCTTAGTATCACTGAGATAGTTAACTTCAGCAGCCTCAACATTGGCCTGCCCGTCCCGGGTCAGATAAACCCGCAAGCCAGACTTAAAGCCAGAACCTTCTATCGTTACCGTACTCATACCGGAATTCATTTGTGAATCAGCGGTAATACTCGTAACATCGCAGGCAAAACCGCGGGCGGCTATCAGGCTTTGCGGTTTCACATAAATACTGCCTAAATATCCAGGACTATAAAAAGAAACTTTTTGAGTGGTAGTCCCGGAATTATACGCAGTATAGGTTCTGGTCCCGGAATTGTTAAAGACCGTATAATACGGCGTGTCAGCATACACGCTGATATCTACCTGGCCCATTTTCTGGAAATTATAGATCCAATGATACAGGAAAGCAAAACTGTCCCCATCTGTATCGATCTTTGAATTTTCATTCAACTTGCTAATAGCCAGGCCAGGATCATAAAAACACTGGAATTTCCACAGGATATCGTACCACCCGTTATAATCCTCATAGCCCCCATTGGTCTGATAAAATGAATCATAATTGATCTTACAATAATCTGGATAATATCCCAGATAGAGCATGGAAGCCGTGCTGGGGATCATCTGGATGCCATGTATCGCCTCAGCCTGTCCGGTCCACCAGGTAGTAAATTCCATTTTAGAGTCGTGCAAGATGCCGATAGTGGGATGCTTATAAGCGCTCGGGTAGATATCCTGGTCAATATTAAAATAGTAATCATGAATAGCCGAATATTCCGTGGTATATCCCCAGATACCCAGGTCCCGTATAGTCTGGTCACTCGTAACCATGCCCCAGAGGATCAGGGCAGCCCAGGAATTCATTGCTTCTGAAGATGATTCCTGGTTGTTGCCATTATTTGACTTTGCTAAGCCATCGCAATATGAATGCCCCATATATGGGTCGAAAGTCCTCAAGAAGGGAAACTGGCTGTCATCTCTCTGCCAATTGGCATAATCCCTGATCAGATATTCCACAAAAGGCCCATAATCAGTTTTAAAAGAACTATCATACAAGCTTAACAATGCCGCTGCATAAACGAAATAACCAGAATGAAAATGATGATCAGTGTAGTTGTAGCCGGCAAAAAGGGCATTATACCCGATCAACCCTTTCCAGATATTATCATAATAATAAAACCGGGAAGTCTCACTGCCTGAATAGGTGAACCAGTCAACCAAGACTGTTTTCAACCTGCTGACCAGGTAATCCCGGGTCACTGTATCTCCCATCTGCTCAGCGATGGGGATCAGATTAGCTACTTTAGCCACTTGCTTGGCGTTGAAATATGTATCAGTCGCCGATAGGGTGGTGTCTTTTTCCCGCAATAAAAGAGCTTGTAAATGAGCCCGGTCGTAACTGCCCTTGTCCGGCAGGAAAGGCAATACTCCATAAAATCTATTGCTGACAGTAAAGGTATTAGCTTCCAGCAGCTTCATGGTGCCGAGCAGAGTCTGGTATGTACGCGCGCTTGAAACTGCTGCCGAACTATGCTTGTACTGGTGCGGCAATAAAGCCGCTAAAGTCGTAGTTTGGCTGCCTTG
>CAZFDO010000228.1:0-2116 GCA_964517965.1 uncultured Clostridia bacterium | reverse complement strand
AAGCAGGGAGTTCAATGTTAGGCACAGAGGCACAGAGTAAAAGATTAGACTATTATTTCGCTTTGTGCCTGTTCTTGCTTTAAGACTTTGTGCCTTTGTGCCTTATTTCTCCCTACGTACTTGCCATTTCTGCCGGCATACGTTCCACAGGAAAACCGGAAGCATAATAATGCGTTTTACCCGCCAGGGCTCTACGATAGTCCGCCAGAGCCATTCTAAACCTATCTTTTGCATAGTTTCCGGAGCTCGCCTTATACGGCCGCTAATGACGTCAAAACTACCGCCTACCCCTATTATGACCGGAACTCCGAGAGAATGCAAATGCTTATCTATCCATAACTCCTGGCGCGGAATATTAAGTCCTACAAACAGGATGTCCAGTTTCAGGCTGCTTATTTCTTTAATTACCATGTCTTCTTCCCGTTCATCAAAGTAGCCATGATGGGTACCGGTGATCTTTAGTCCTGGGAATTTTTGGCGGATGTGTTCTGCCGCTTGAGCCGCCACACCAGCCTTAGCTCCCAACAGATATATGGAGTATTCCTCTTTTTGGCAAAGAGCAAATAAGTGATACATTAAATCTATACCGGCGACCCTTTCCGCCAACGGCTGGCCTAATATTTTGCCGGCCAGGATTATGCCAATGCTGTCAGGCACTACCAGAGGAGACTGCTGATAAATCGCTTTCAAGTAGTCATTATCCATACCGGCATTCAACATTAAGGAATTAGCAGTTATGACTTGATGCGGCGAGCGGTCCTTAATAAAACCGCTGATCCGCTGTATCGCCTCAGCCATCTTGATATTGTCAATCTGGAAACCAAGTATATTTACTTTGTTATTGTTCATTTAGGTAACAGAGCACTCTCTTAGGCCGCTACCGCGCTTCTAAATTTCACTGAAACTAATTTAGAAACACCGAATTCTTCCATGGTCACACCATATAACACGTCAGCCATTTCCATGCTCTTTTTATTATGGGTGATGACGATGAACTGTGTTTTTTCGGAAAATTCCTTGAGCATGCGGATAAAACGGTTCAAATTAGAATCATCCAGCGGAGCATCAATTTCATCCAGCACGCAGAACGGGCTGGGCTTGACCATAAATATGGCAAAAAGAATAGCAATGGCGGTCAGGGCTTTCTCCCCGCCGGAAAGCAGGGATATGTTCGTAAGCTTTTTCCCCGGCGGCTGGACATTGATATCCACTCCTGTTTCCAGCAGATCTTCCGGATTGGTCAGGACCAGCTCAGCCTCCCCACCTTCAAATAACTGTTTAAACAAGGTGGAAAAATTCTGTTGTACTTGCTGGAACGTTTTCTCAAAATATTCCTTTGAAGTCTGGTTGATCTTACTGATCACTTTATGAATATCTTCCTGCGCCTTGATCATGTCTTCCTGCTGTTTGAGCAGGAAATTATAACGCTCCTGAAGTTGTTCATATTCGTCAATAGCTACCAGATTTACCGGCCCGAGCGAATCGATCTTTTTACGTGTTTTGGTAATTTCCTCTTCGTCCGGCAAAGATAATTCTTCAGGGATAGTGATATTCTCAATATTCAGATTGTATTTTTCCACTAAGGACTTATTGATCTGTTCTCTTTGCGTATCAATGTGCACTCGTTTTATATCCTGCTCATGCTTCTGGTACTGCAGGCGGTCTGTTTCCTGTTTCCAGGTGTCAATTTTAGCTTCCTGCGCTCTCAACCCGATGATCAGGTCCTGTTTCTGCGAGCGCATATTTTCCAGCACCTGGTCTGCTTCTTTCTTATCCAGCAGCATCTTATTAATGCTTTCTTCTACCTCGGTTTTGGTCTGGTCCAGTTCGCTGATCTGCTTTTCTATGCCCGCATGTTCAGCTTTGGTTTTTTCAATTTCCGCTTTCAGGTCCTTTTCATTTTCCACAAAGCGGCTCATTAACATCTGCATATTCTCGCTTTTTTCGCGGCTGGCCGCCAGGTCAACTTTCAGGGATGTAAGCTCACCCTGCTGCCTGGCGGTTTGGGTATTAAGGTCAGCCAAGCTCTGTTCCTGCTGAGCGAGACGTATTTTAGTTTGTTTCTCTTCTTCTTCATGCACCTGGTATTCCCGGCTTATATTATCGATCAGTTCCT
>CAZFDO010000227.1:0-2126 GCA_964517965.1 uncultured Clostridia bacterium | reverse complement strand
CGGTCTGCAGGTCCGGGCTCCGGTAAAAACTGCCGGGGTACAGATCGGGGCGATCACTAAAGTTGAATTGATCAGGGGAAAAGCCCAGGTTACTGTCTGGCTAAAAGGGAACCTTTCGGTTTTTCCCGATGCCCGGGCTACAATTGCTTCCACCGGACTTATCGGTACAAAATACCTGGAATTGTATTTAGGGACAAAAACCGACCGGCCGTTAAAGGAAGGTGATATGCTGGCCGGTATTGATCCCATGAGCTTTGATAAGATCGTCAATGAAGGGTTGAAAGGATTCACTGACCTGGCGGATGCCGTCAAATCCTTTACCGGCGATAAAGATATGAAAGAGTCTTTGAAAAAAATATTTGTCAATTTCAGCTCGGTCATGGAAAGAGTGAACACTCTGCTGGCCGATAAAAATGAAAATATTAATAATATTGTTGATAATTTTGAACAATTTTCCGTGCGGATAAACCAGGTAGCGACCAAGATAGATGATTTGTCCGGAGCCATATCCAAAGAAGACCTGAAAGAAGCCATGGATAATTTTAAAAGTATCAGCGCAAAACTGGATACCGCTCTTACTTCACTGAATAATATTGCCGCTAAGATCGAAGGCGGACAGGGGACCCTGGGCAAATTGGTCAACGATGAACAAATGGCCGACGATGTCAAAGGTACGATGGCCAGCTTGCGCAGTGCGTCGGACGATGCCAAAAAATTATTGACGCGTATTGGGGGCTTCAAAACCTACTGGGATTATAATCTTAACCGTAACAGCGTTGACACGTTGACCCGCAGCGATTTTGGCATCAGGATCCGCCCGCGGCCGGACAAATTCTATTATTTCGCGGTTAATAATATTAAAGGCGACCGACCGCATGATCCAGTGACCGGTGAAATCATCAAATATGATGACGGCAACCAGAAATATAACAGCTTTACCGCTGAGCTGGGGAAAGACTTTGGTCCGTTCACTTTATATGGAGGGCTGATCAAATCTTCCGGCGGTTTTGGGGCCGGATGGCGGCCGTTCTCGGCCAATCCGCGGCTGGAGCTGTATAGTGAAGCTTTCCGTTTCGACCGAAAAGTAGATAACAAGTCTAAGGCCTGGATCAATGCCGGAGCCAGCTATAAATTGACCAATTGGCTTAATATTAAAGTAAATTATGAAGATGCTTTGGAGCAAAAAGCAGTGAATGCTACGATGAACCTGTATATTGAAGATGACGATATAGCCTATTTTCTTGGTTTGTCAGGATTGTCATCGATCGTTAAATAAAGTAAATGACGTAGGATATAAGACATAGGATATAAGTCCTAAGTCATATGTCCTAAATCCTAAAACTAGTAACTGGAATGGTATATATGGCTAAGGATAAAATAGTTTTTCGCTGTCAGGAGTGCGGGTATGAATCAATTAATTGGCTGGGGAAATGCCCGGACTGCGGAAAGTGGAATACTCTGGTTGAAGAAAAAATAGCTGCCCCGGCCAAACATAAAGCCAGTAATGCTCATGTGGCCGGTACACCGCAAACCCTGGCTGAAATAAAATCTATAGAAACAGACCGGATCGCTACGGGAATCGGTGAATTTGACCGGATCGTTGGCGGGGGTGTCGTACCAGGCTCACTCGTCTTGATCGGTGGGGCTCCAGGGATAGGGAAGTCAACCTTACTGCTGCAAGTAGCCCAAGCCCTGCACCGGCAAGGAGCTCTTCTTTATATTTCCGGTGAAGAGTCACCCCAGCAGATCAAGTTACGGGCCCAAAGGCTGGGTGTGGACAGCGAACAACTCTATTTAGTAAGCGAAACCAATATCCAGAAAGTTATTGAATATTGTAAAAAATTAAATCCTAAATTCCTGATCATTGATTCGATCCAAACTTTATATGAACCTGATCTGCCATCTGCTCCCGGCAGTGTCGGCCAGGTAAGAGAATGCACTTTACAGCTCATGAATTTGGCCAAAGGATATACTATTGCTACTTTTATCTGCGGGCATGTTACCAAAGTGGGAGAAATTGCCGGGCCGCGGGTACTGGAGCATATGGTGGACACGGTTCTTTATTTTGAAGGAGATACCCAGCATAACTATCGTATTTTGCGGGCCGTCAAAAACCGTTTTGGCGC
>CAZFDO010000226.1:0-2159 GCA_964517965.1 uncultured Clostridia bacterium | reverse complement strand
AAAGTCCCCGGCGACCCTATTGGCATGGATGCCGTGATGTCATCGCTTGGAAGAATAATATCGCAGGCAGAGGAAATGGGGATTGATAAGGATAATATAATTATAGATCCAGCTATCGGAAAATGGACACCCCTGAAGCTTCCAATTTACGATTATGAGACCATAGACTCACTGGGCAGGCTTCGCGTATTTGGGAAGCCCATCCTTGCTGCGATATCAAGGAAATCTTTTATAGGAGAGACGCTTGGTAAACCCGCAGGAGAGAGACTTTACGGGAGCCTTGCAGCCACTGCGATCGCAGTGCGAAATGGCGCGCACATAATACGCACACATGATGTTACGCCCACCGTGGATGCAGTTCGTGTGGCAGAGCACGCAAGAGCAAGGATCCCGGCAGCAAGCTCAGCCGATATTGAAGTTGAACTGCTTGACATTCGAGTTCAGGAAGATGGCGCACGAGTGATGTCTTCGATCGGCGTTAACCCGGAAGGAAGTCAGGTCATGAAAAAAAAGACGGTTCTTTACAATATCCTGCTCAAGAATGTCACAACGACAGAAGCCCTGATAATAAAACAGGAGATGCTTGCACGGGGCGGGGACGCGGCGCTGCCGCACGAGGCTGTATCACATGAAGCGGAAAATGTTGACCTGATGATAACAGGCACCAGCCTCCAGATAGAGCGGTTGATCCGGAAAATAAGTCATCAGGTGAGAGAACTCCCTCAAATCGCATTTCTACTTGACGAATTGATCAAAAAGAACCACGACGCTGTTTTCAAATACACATGATAATCTCAAGATGGAAGGAATTTAAAGATATCCTGAAAGCCGTTAAAGAGCAGAATATTTTCATTATCGGTTGCGGAAAATGTGCAAAAAAGCAGCACGTGGGCGGGGAGCCTGAGGTGCTGGAGATGAAAAAGAAACTCAGAGGGTCGGGGAAAAATGTCGTGGGATGGACTATCCTGAGTTCAGCCTGCAGTATCAGCTCCTGGGATGAAGTGCTCTCACAGAATCCAGAAATTGAAAAGGCAGAGGCTCTTCTTGTTATGTCCTGTGGTGGGGGTGTATCAGTTCTCTCAGCTTATGCGAAACAGTTGGTCTATCCTGCTCTGGATACTGAATCACTGGAAATCAAGGTTGAAGAAAGAACCCGCCAGCTAACCGGGGCTTTGGAAGAAGTAAAAAAAATAAGCAGGCGTAAAAGCGATTTTATCTCCAGCGTATCTCATGAAATAAGAACCCCGCTTACATCCATCAAAGGATACGCGGCTATTCTTTTGGCCAGTAAATTAGGAGCCCTGCCGGAAGAGATCCGCAGCCGGCTGGAAAAAATAAACCGCCACAGCGACGAACTAGTGCATATGGTAAATGATTTGCTGGACATTTCGCGCATTGAAAGCGGCAAGGTGGAAATAAAAAAAGAGGCTTTAAGCTTGCGCGCCATCACCGACAAAGTCGCGGATCTGTTTGCGGACCAATTAAAAACAAAGAATATCAGCTTCAGCAGTAACATCACTGATGATTGCCAGGAAATATTGGCTGACCGCAGCCAAATTGAAAGAGTTTTTACTAATTTGGTGGGAAATGCCTTAAAGTTTACCCCGCAAAATGGTAAAATTGACATCAATACAAACCGCACAAATAAAACAATTCAAATCGATGTTAAAGACACGGGGTTTGGAATCCCCCAAGACGCGCAGGAGAGTATATTCGAAGAATTTTTTCGCGTGGAGAATACTATCAACCAGGAGGTAAAGGGCACCGGCCTGGGATTAACTTTAGTTAAAAACATTATCGAGGCGCACCAGGGAAGAATCTGGGTAAAAAGCAAGGTGGGGGAAGGCTCAACTTTCAGCTTTACGCTTAACGCCGCTTAAATAAAACTATGGGTATAAAAATACTGATTGCAGACGACGATCCGGATATCCGGGACATTCTTAAGCTCACTCTCTTAGAAGAAAATTATGAAATTACGGAAGCCCCGGATGGCGAAGAGGCCTTAAAGATAATCCGCTCCAAACCGTTAGATTTGGTGCTTCTGGATTACAAAATGCCCAAGATGGACGGACGCCAATTATGTAATTTAATTAAAAAGGATCTGCTCCTGCAGCATTTGCCGATCATCATGGTTACCGGGAAAGGCGAGGTCAGCGATA
>CAZFDO010000225.1:0-2175 GCA_964517965.1 uncultured Clostridia bacterium | reverse complement strand
TGGTGATAAAACGCCGCGACGCAGTAGTTGGTTTATACGTTTTTATTCCCATAAACTAATATTTCTCCTTTTATGTTCTTGCCAGTAACTAGCGACTAGCGACTAGCAACCAGCGACTGTTTTCTAAGCCCCTTCAAAGAATTTAATTGTTTCGCCGGCTTTTAAGGATACAAAGGCTTTTTTCCAATCAGACCTTTTTCCTGAAAACATACCCATCCGGCGGGTTTTGCCGCCAACTCTCATAGTATTGACCCTGGTCACTTTTACTTTAAACATCTTCTCAACCGCTTTTTTAATATCTTCTTTGGTGGCGTCGATATTGACTTTTAAGACATACTTGTTTTCTTTTTCTTTTAACAAGGTATTCTTTTCAGTGACGAGAGGGCCGATGATCACTGTGGTTAAATCTTTCATGACTATTTCTCCTTGACCCTTGCTTCTATGACAGCTAAGGCTTCTTTGGTAATGATCAGATTTTTGTTCTTTAAGATCTCATATACATTCAGCTTGGTGCCGGTAGCCAGCTCCAAGGACTGGAGATTGCGTGCTGCCCGGGCCAGTTCATTGGTGACTTTTTCCACGACTAGTAGCGCGGGTCCTTTAATATTCAGCTTTTTTAGCAGCTGCACCATATTTTTTGTTTTGGGCTGGGCCAGTTCCAGCTTATCCAGGATAATGACGCCATTATCCTTGGCTTTAGAGGAAAGAGCCGACACTAAAGCTACCTGCATTTTCTGCGCCGGGACACCATATTTATAACTGCGGGGCCGGGGACCAAAAGTGATTCCGCCATGCCGCCATAAAGGTGACCGTGAACTGCCGGCACGAGCCCGGCCAGTATGTTTTTGCTTATAGGGCTTGGTTCCGCCGCCGGATACTTCCCCGCGGGTCTTGGTAGAAGCCGTGCCCAACCGTTGGTTAGCCAGCTGCATAGTTACCACTTCATGCAATACTATGGCGTTTATTTTCTGCTCAAACAATCTGGCTGACAGGCCAACCTTACCTGTCTTCTCTCCCTTAAAATTATAAACATCAACCTCAGACATACCTTTATCTCCTTTATTAAATAAAACTAAACTAATTTTTTCTTAGAAGGCTTTTTCACCAGCTTTTGATCGCCAGCGCCCTTAACCTTGACTACCACTTTTTTGTGTTTCAAAGCTTTTGTGGTCCTGCTGATAATGACCAACCCTTTATTATTTCCGGGAACCGCTCCCTTGATCAGCATTAGATTATTAACCGGGTCAATATCCACTATTTCCAATTTAATCGTCGTCGCCTGCGTATTACCCATCTGCCCGGGCAATCCTAAGCCTTTCAACACGCGCGAAGGATAACTTGAAGCGCCGATCGAACCAGGCTTGCGATGGAACATGGAGCCGTGCGTCGCCCGTCCGCCGGAATAACCGCATCTTTTGATAACGCCGGCATAACCTTTTCCTTTGGTGGTACCGGTTACATCCACATAGTCACCTACCTGGAAAATGTCCAGCTTGATTTCCTGGCCGACATTGTAAGTCTCCACATCGTCTGTCTTGAATTCTTTGATGATCTCTACTGGCTTAAGATTGGCTTTAGCATAAAAGCCTTTCTGGCACTTGTTCAGGTTTTTTTCTTTTTTCTGCCCGAACCCGAGCTGGATAGCATTATAGGCGTCTTTCACCATCATCTTCTTGCCGAGCACCACGCAGGGGCCGGCCTGGATCACCGTCACTGGAACAATTTCTCCCTGGTCATTAAATACCTGGGTCATACCTATTTTTCTGCCAAGCAATCCTTCCAACATGTAAAGCTCCCTATGATTTTATTTCCACATCCACGCCCGCCGGCAGGTTGATCTTCATCAAAGCATCTACCGTATTGGGGGTGGGGCTGATAATATCGATCAATCTTTTGTGAATTCTCATCTCAAACTGTTCCCGGGATTTTTTATCGGAATGGGGAGAACGCAGCACCGTATATTTGCTGATCTTGGTCGGCAAAGGGATAGGCCCGATTATTTTGGCTCCAGTCCGCCTGACTGTTTCTACGATCTCCTGCAATGACTGATCCAATATTTTGTGATCGTACGCTTTTAACCTGATACGTATCTTTTCTGCTGACATTTTTTTCTCCCCTATATTCTTTTACTCAATGATTTCGCTGACGACGCCAGCGCCGACCGTATGGCCGCCT
>CAZFDO010000224.1:0-2195 GCA_964517965.1 uncultured Clostridia bacterium | reverse complement strand
ATGAGTTCAATACCTGAGTACTATCAAGTTTAATTCCAGGGCCCATAGTGGAGCAAAGGGACATGGCCTTAATATAATGGCCTTTGGCTGTCGCTGGCTTGGCCTTTACGACTGCCTCGATCAAGGCTATGGCATTTTCTTCCAGCTGTTCAGCGGTAAAACTAATTTTACCTAAGATACTATGTATTACGGCTGAAGCATCAGCCCGGTATTCCACTTTACCTTTTTTAATTTCCCCTACTGCTTTGCCTACTTCAAAGGTCACAGTCCCGACTTTGGGATTAGGCATCAGGCCCTTAGGACCTAAAACCTTACCAACCTTGGACAGGTCTTTCATTATATCCGGAGTGGCTACGATCACATCAAAATCCAACCAGCCACCGGCAATTTTTGCAATCATATCTTCCGCACCGGCAAAATCTGCTTTCGCGGCTTCAGCTTCTTTGATCTTTTCACCCTTAGCAATGACCAGCACTCTTTTGCTTTTACCGGTGCCATGAGGCATTACGACGGCCCCTCTGATAGACTGCTCAGCCTGCTTGGGATCGATTCCCAGGCAAACGGTGAGTTCTACGGTCTCATCAAATTTAGCCGTAGCTGTCTGTTTGACCAAAGCACAAGCTTCTTTTAAAAGATACATCTTGTGACAGTCAACCAGCTTGGCTACATTAGCATACTTTTTACCGTGATTCATTTCATTCCTCCTGGTGGTATTAGCGGTCCGATGGACATCGGACCTCCCACATTATATATATACTATTTACTCTATTTCAATTCCCATGGACTTAGCTGTGCCTTCTACCATTTTAATAGCACCAGGCAGGTCCTTGGCATTTAAATCAACCATTTTCTGAATGGCGATCTCTTTAACTTTATCCGGGGAAACTTTGCCTATCTTTTTGCGGTTAGGCTCTCCACTAGCTACGGCAATACCAGCCGCTTTCTTTAATAGTATCGCCACCGGAGGTACCTTGGTTATAAAGGTAAAGCTGCGATCTTCAAAAACCGTAATTATTACCGGGATGATGATGCCTTGCTCCTGGCTGGCGGTTTTGGCATTGAACTGTTTGCAAAACTCCATGATATTGACGCCCTGCTGGCCTAATGCCGGACCAACTGGAGGAGCCGGGTTAGCCGCTCCGGCAGGGATCTGTAATTTAACTACTGCTTTTACTTTCTTAGCCATAAATCCAACTCCTTTTAAGTAACTTACAATAAAAATACGATTGCAGTGTTATTACTGATTGCCGCTGCAATCGTGAAGGTTTATATTTTCTCTACCTGCAGGAAATCAAGCTCCACAGGGGTGGCCCGGCCAAAAATAGTGACCATGACTTTCAACTTGCCCCGTTCCATATTCACTTCTTCCACTATCCCGGCAAAATTGGCAAAAGGCCCTTCAATGATGCGCACATTCTCGCTTTTTTCAAACATGACCGCTGGTTTTGGTTTCGCCGTATGTTCCCGGTTACTCAGGTCCAGGATCTTACTGATCTCTTCTTCCGGCAAGGGAACCGGTGTCGTTCCGCCCAAAAAACCGGTAATTCCGGGGGTGGTGCGGATTATACCCCAAACTTGCTCGTCCATCTCCATCTCCACCAACACATAACCGGGGAAAAATTTTCGGGTATAGACTTTTTTCTTATTATTCTTGATCTCTACTACTTCTTCTGTAGGGACTAGAATATTGAAAATTTTATCAGTCAGGTTCTTGGTAGCCACCAGCTTGAGTAAATTTTCTTTAACCCGGTCTTCATGTCCCGTATAAGTGTGCAGCACATACCAGCGCTTGGCCATTACCGTTACCCCGTTCACAGTTACTTAATATATATGTTAGCTTTCTTTATGCGGCTTTTAACTGGGCCCTATATGATCAGGCCAAATAACTTGGATAGCACAAAATCAACCATTCCGATAAAAAAGGAAAGAACCAGTATCGCAAAAATAACTACGATCGTGGCCCCGATAAACTCCTGCTTGGTCGACCACGATACTTTTTTGCCTTCAGCCACTACTTCTCTGAGGAATTGTTTAGCTTTTTCCACAATTTGTTTAATATTCATCAGCAACCCGTTTTTTTAGTTAATACAATCAAATAAATATATAGTATTTCTGAAACTTTGTCAAGTTCTTTTTTTGAAAATGTCAACTAAGAATTAAAAGTGCACAGGTTTTAAAGGATTTAAAGATTAAAA
>CAZFDO010000223.1:0-2224 GCA_964517965.1 uncultured Clostridia bacterium | reverse complement strand
GAGCTATGAGCTGTTTTGGAGGCTTTAAATGTTTGTAGATCATAGTAAAATATTCGTCAAGGCTGGAAGAGGCGGCGACGGTTGTATATGTTTTCATCGCGAGAAGTTCGTGCCCATGGGCGGGCCGGATGGAGGCGATGGCGGTAAAGGTGGAGATGTCATAGTTAAAGCAAGGGCAACCTTGCGTACCTTGTTCGATCTGAAGATCAGGCCTCATTATGAAGCCGATAACGGCAAGAACGGACAAGGTAATAACAGATATGGCAGAAGTGCTCCGCCTTTATTTATTTATGTGCCCCTGGGAACAATAGTACAGGATGTAGCTACCAGCAGGGTATTAGCTGACCTGGCGGAAGATGGCCAGGAGCTCTTGGTGGCCCGCGGCGGCAGAGGCGGCCGGGGTAATGCCAAGTTTAAATCTGCAAACAGGCAAGCGCCCAGGATCGCCGAACGCGGCGAGCCGGGAGCAGAGATCACTCTCAAATTGGAACTGAAACTGCTCGCTGATGTCGGCTTGGTCGGTTATCCCAATGCCGGCAAATCCACTCTTCTTTCCCGCATTTCCAAAGCCAGGCCAAAAATTGCTGATTATCCCTTTACTACATTGGCTCCAAACCTGGGCTTTGTCAGCCTAGGCGTGGGCTCCAGTTTTGTCGTGGCTGATATCCCCGGATTGATCGAAGGGGCGCACAGCGGCGTCGGGCTGGGGGATGAGTTCCTGCGGCATATTGAGCGCACGAAAGTGATCATTCACCTGGTGGATGTTTTTGGTTTTGATAACCAGGGCGCCTGGGAAAATTACCAGTCGATCAACAAAGAGTTGAAATTGTACAGTCCCAAATTAGCCAAAAAACCGCAAGTGATAGTACTCAATAAAATGGACCTGCCGGAAGCCGATGAAAAAGCTAAACAATTCAGAAAACATTTGAAAAAGAAGCCGATTTATGTTATTTCTGCTATGGCTGGGGATGGCTTGAAGGAGCTCCTGGGAGCAGTCTATGAAGAATTGAAAATTGCCCCTGAGCCGGAACCGGTACCCCTGACGGAACAGGCGCAGGAGTTTACCTCTGGTACGGAATTCAAGGTCGATATAAAAGAAGAAGTATTTGTCATCAGCGGCAAGCATATTGAAAAGATAGCTGCTATGACCTGGACCGAAGAGGAAGAAGCGCTGGTCCGGATGTATAATATTTTCAAGAAGATCGGCGTGGATAAAGTGCTGAAGAGTAAAGGAATAAAGCCGGGCGATATGGTGCGCATCGGCAAAATAGAATTCGAATTTACGGAATAATGCAGTCGCTGGTTCTTAGTTTCTAGTTGCTGGTTTTTAAAGTACTTGATTAAAACTAGCGACAAGCGACCAGTAACTAGCGACTAGTTGGAGACTTTATGCATTACAAAAGAGTTGTGATAAAAATAGGGACCAGTACTTTAACTGATGAAAACGGGCACTTGAACCTGCCGCATATGCGCATCCTGGTGGAGCAGGTGGTACAGATGTCCCAGCAGGGACGGGAAGTCATCCTGGTGACCAGCGGCGCGGTTGGCGCCGGTATGGGTAAGCTGGGACTGAAAACGCGGCCGCAAAGCGTGCGCGAAAAACAGGCTGCTGCCGCGGTTGGGCAAACTTTCCTGATGCACCATTATGAAGAGTTGTTTAATGAAAACGGCTTAAACGTGGCGCAGATACTGCTGACCCAGGAAGATATGCGCACCCGGGAGCGCTACTTGAATGCCCGCAATACGATCATGACCTTACTGGAATATAAAGTCATACCGATCATCAATGAGAACGATACCGTGGCTGTGGATGAGATCAGGTTCGGCGATAATGATACCCTGTCTGCCTTGGTCGCCAGCAAAGTGGAAGCTGACCTGCTGATCATCCTGAGCGATGTCGCTGGATTATATACCTCTGATCCGCGCAAAAATAAAGATGCGGAGATGATCCACACCGTAGATGAGATCGATGAAGAAGTGGAAAAGATCGCCTTGAAATCCACCGGCAGTGCCCGTGGCGTAGGCGGCATGTATACCAAGATCCAGGCCGCTAAGATCGCCACGGCCAGTGGTGTGATGGTCATCATCGCTGACGGCATGAAGCCGGGCATATTGACCGAAGCGTTCCAGGGTGACGATATCGGGACTAAATTCCTACCGCGGCATGAAAAGATCAGCGGCCGGAAGAAGTGGATCGCGTTTGCCAATAAATCCAGCGGTAAAT
>CAZFDO010000222.1:0-2233 GCA_964517965.1 uncultured Clostridia bacterium | reverse complement strand
CGGATGCTGCATATTTTAATAGTTCCCCTTCTGTAATATCACTGGCAAAAGTAATTTTATCGGTTATGCCAAAATTTCCTTCAGTAAGCGTGCCTGTCTTATCAAATATTATTGCCTGGATATTTCTGGCCTTCTCAAAAGCAGCCCGGTTGCGTATTAGCAATCCGTTTCCAGCAGCCAGCGCAGTTGAGACTGCCACTACCAGCGGGACAGCTAATCCTAAGGCGTGAGGACAAGTAATGACCATAACCGTAACAGTTCTCTCCAGAGCAAAAGCAAAATCCTTATGCATTAAAACAAGCCATATAAAGAGAGTTATAGCACCTCCGGAAAGAGCTATGACCGTAAGCCATAAGGCAGCCCGATTTGCCAGATCCTGAGTTTTTGACTTACTGGCTTGAGCTTGACTAACCAATTCAATCACTTGTGAAAGAAAGGAATCTTTACCGGTTTTTTTGATCTCAATAGTTAATGAACCTTCGCCATTAATAGAACCGCCAATGACCTTGCTCCCAGCCTTTTTAGATACCGGCTTTGATTCGCCGGTAAGCATGGCTTCGTTCACCGAACTTTCGCCTTCAACTATATCACCATCTGCCGGTATTTTTTCTCCTGGTTTTATGATAATTTTATCATTAACATTTAATTCATCTAAAGTCACGTCCTTGGTGCTTCCGTCCGGCATTATTTTATGGGCTTCGGAAGGCATAAGCCTTGCCAATTCTTCCAGCGCCCTTGAAGCGCCCATAACTGATTTCATTTCTATCCAATGGCCAAGAAGCATAATATCCACTAGCGTAGCCAGCTCCCAGAAAAACATCTTACCGGTTAGTCCGAATACAACAGCAGAGCTGTATACATACGCTGTGGCGATCGCTATCGCGATCAGGGTCATCATGCCTGGTTGTTTCTTTTTAAGCTCGTCAAAGAGCCCTTTAAGAAACGGCCAGCCGCCATAAAAAAATACTATGGAAGACAAACCAAAGAGAAGATACATATCGCCGGTAAATTGGATCGCTTCCCTAAGACTGAAAAACTTTTGGATCAGCGGTGAAAAAATCAGAATAGGTAGGGTTAACGCTAAAGAGACCCAGAACCTTTTTCTAAAATCAGCAACCATGTGGGCATGATGAGAGGCATGACCTCCAGCGCTCATGTGTCCTGCATGTTCAGCATGCATATCGGGCTTCATTTGATGCTCTCCGTGTTTCATTTCAGGCATTTTCTTCTGGGATTGAGCAATGAATTTATTTTTATCCTCTTCGCCACAAAAGAAATAGGTCTTGCCATCCTTTTCTAATTTTATGCCTGTGCTTTCATCCACTTCCATACCGCATATCGGATCCTTAGCCATATCTATACTCCATATAATAATATTTTATTTATTCTGTTCTTTACGCCATTGCCTTTCTTTTTTCCAGGCATACAGTACCGGCACATAGATCAGGTTGGCAGCAGTCGCTACGAGCAGTCCGCCAAATATGGGCGAAGCCATCGGCCTCATAACCTCACTGCCGGTGCCAGTAGAAAAGACCACCGGGATAAGGGCAATTATGGTGGTCACGGTGGTCATCATCGCCGGACGCAATCTGATCAAGCCAGCTTGCACCGTGATATCTTCTATCTCTTTTACCGTGCTAATTTTCTTTTCCCGGAAAAGTTCCTGCAAATAAGCAATGATCAACACGGCATTATCCGTAGCTATGCCAAAAAGGGCGATAAATCCCACCCACACCGCCACGCTCATTTTGAAATTCATCAAATACAAATAGAATAACCCGCCCATCAAAGAAATGGGCAATCCTGTGGCGACAATAGCCAGGTCAACCATATTGTCAAAAGCCAAATACAGGATGATCAAGATCACGATCAGGGTAACCGGCAAAACCATTTGCAGTCTTTTTCTGGCTTCGATCTCTGATTCATACTGGCCGCTCCAGGTGACAAAGTATCCCTGCGGTATTTTCAGCTCGCCGGCTTTTATTCTCTCTTCTACTACTTTCTGGGCATTATTAACAAAATCTACCAGGCCCACCTTATCCTGGTCCACATTAACAAAAACGCGGGCATAAGGCATGGTATTCTCACTGCCGATCATAGCCGGGCCGAGTGTTTTTTTCAAAGTTGCCAATTCCGATAAGGGGATCTGCATCCCCATGGGAGTAGGGACATAGATTTTCTTAAAATCCTCCATTCCCTGCCGCAATTCCCGCATATACCTGATCCGGATAGG
>CAZFDO010000221.1:0-2274 GCA_964517965.1 uncultured Clostridia bacterium | reverse complement strand
TGGCTAGGCTTGACCGGTTTGATCGTAGCCTTGGGAAAATACACTCCCGTATATAAATTATTATTTAAATTCATGCCTGGCTTTAATATGGTGCGTTATCCGGTCAAATATATTTTTATTCTGGATCTTAGCATGGTAGTATTAGCCAGTATCGGGCTGGAGCGTTTCCTGAAAACTAAGGAGCCTAACCGCAGTACCAGATATCTCGCAATTTTCAGCGGTCTCGTACTGGCTGGGTATGCTTTGTTTTACCTGTTCCGGAATAATGTGGCTGGTTGGCTGACTGCGGTTTATATGCAGAAAGTTGAACCTGCTAAAATAATATCTTTATATCAGGATTACCTACCTACTATTTTGCGGGACTATTCCCGGGGAATGGTACTCTTGCTCTTGTTCGGCCTACTGTGGTTTATCCGTAATAAGATCAAGATACCTTTATTTCACCTGGGGCTGGCGATCCTGCTCTTTGGTAATGTCACTTTTTTCCAATCAGTGCAGGATCTGGAGCCGTTAGTCAAAAAAGAATTCTACCAGGACAAGCCGCCGGTGATCCAATTCCTGCAGCAGAATCTGGGGCCGGACCGCTATATATTTGAAAGGGAAAGACGCGTCGACACCTGGCTCGCCGACCTGCTGGGGAATAAACTGCCTCTTCTTTCCAATATGGGCATGAATTATCATCTGGCCGATGTGGGTATTTATGAATCACTAGATTTGACGAAAGAAGAAAATATTGTCCGGGTACTGGATAGCCAGCCAAATTACAGTTGCAGCCCATTGGGCCGTATGTTCGGCATACGCTATATTTTTACCCAGCGGGATGATATTAAAGACCCGAATTTAAGTTACTTGTTCAAGATGAAAAGCTTTTTCGTTTATGAGAACCGGCTGATCTTGCCGCGGGCTATTATAGTTCCTAAAGCAGTAGTGCGGCCGGCCGAAAGTGATATTGAAACGGTAAATTTCCTATTTTCGCCGGAGTTTGACCCTGCTGTCATGGTCTTATTGACCGGAACTTCCTTGCTCGCCGGCGGGACCAATGATAGTAAGTCCGTGGTTAAAGAACAACCCAGTATACTGCGCTATGACCTGAACGAGGTTCTCTTACAGGTGAAGACAGCTCAGCCTTCCTGGTTGGTTCTTTTTGATACCAACTATCCTGGCTGGCAGGCTACGGTTAATGGCCGGGAAACTCCTATTTATGATGCTGATTATCTTTTCCGGGCGATCAAAGTGCCAGCCGGTGAGCTGCTGGTCAGATTTTATTATACGCCGGTAAAATTTATTATCGGAGTTCTGATCGGGGTTAGTATGCTGGTCGTTTTAAGTGTTCTGGCTGTGAGAAAAATCAATATGCTGTTTCCTTTAAGGAGGAATGATGGCTAAACTGAAAATAGTAGTGGTCATGCCTGCGTATCATGCGGAAAAAACTATTGCTAAGACGGTACAGGATATACCGGCCGGGGTAGTGGATGAAATTATTGTCGTGGATGACGCCAGCCGCGATAATACGGTAAAAATGGCCCGGGAGCTGGGCTTGCAGGTTTATGTCCATGAAAAAAACCTAGGCTACGGCGGTAACCAAAAAACCTGTTACCAGAAAGCCCTTGAACAGGGCGCGGATATTGTGATTATGGTCCATCCTGATTACCAGTACGACTCCCGGCTTATTCCGAACATGATCAAGCCATTAGCCGAAGGTTTGTATGACGTGATGCTGGGGTCGAGGATCAGGACCAGGGCCGAAGCCCTGGCTGGCGGCATGCCCTTGTATAAATATATCAGTAACCGGGCGCTGACCCTCGTTGAAAATATATTCTTCGGGCAGAACCTGAGCGAGTTCCATACCGGGTTCCGGGCCTATACCAGAAAGGTGCTGGACACTATCCCTTGGCAGAATAATTCCAATAACTTCGTGTTTGATACTGAATTCCTGGCCGAAGCGGTTTATTTCGGTTTTCGGTTGGGGGAGACTCCGGTCCCGGCCCGCTATTTTAAAGAAGCGTCATCCATTAATTTTGTGAACTCAATGGTTTACGGTTTATCTACCCTGGCCGTGGTAACGAAATTCATAATGCAGAAACTTCATCTAGGGTGTTTTAAAATATTTCAGCCAAGGGAAAAAAGTTGCAAATAAGACGAAAGTGTGATACTAAATCCGTGATGATGAAACAACAGCAAAAAAACCTAAGTATGCAGGGATTTACCCCGCCCCTCGTCAATTACTTTACTTCATTTGCTAGACAGGGCAAAATGGTAAAACAATCTCTGCGA
>CAZFDO010000220.1:0-2379 GCA_964517965.1 uncultured Clostridia bacterium | reverse complement strand
CCGGCGCAGGCTAAAGAAGGAACTATCCGGAAAAAATATGCCACAGATAACCGCCATAACGGCGTGCATGGATCAGATAGTGCCAAATCAGCAGAACGGGAAATTGCTTTTTTCTTTAATCATGAAGAGATCTTCCCCTGGGAAGAAAAGGTGTATAAGAAATGATAAGAGGCACAGAGGCACAAAGTTTTAAGCAAAAGCAGGCACAAAGGAAGTACAAGAACAAGGAATAAAACTAAAGAGTATTTTTTACTCTGTGTCCATGTGTCTAATATAGAACTTCCGGCTTATTTTTAACTTTGTATCTTGTTCTTAAAACTCTGTGCCTTTGTGCCTGGTATTTGTTTTAACTTTGTGCCTATTTTGAGGAGGCTTAACGAGTGAAGATTCTAGTATTAAACTGCGGTTCATCCAGCATAAAATACCAATTCATCAGCATGACGAACGAAAAAGTGCTGGCGAAAGGGCAAATTGAGCGCATTGGCACTAATCATGCTGTGCTTACCCATTATTTTGAAGACGGCAAAAGCGCTAAGGTAGTCAGCGATATCCCCGACCATAACAAAGCTATTGAAGTAGTTATTAACACCTTGACCAATACGGATTACGGGGTCATTAATGATAAAGATGAAATAAAAGCAGTCGGGCACCGGGTCGTTCACGGTGGTGAAAAATTTGCCAATAGCGTGCTCATAACCGATGAGGTCAAGGACAAGATACATGATTGTATCGAGCTGGCGCCCTTGCATAATCCGCATAATTTCCGCGGCATCAATGCCTGCGCAGAACTGCTGCCGGGTCTTCCTCAGGTAGCCGTGTTTGATACCGCTTTTCACCAGACTATGCCGGCCCACAGCTATTTATATGCTTTACCCTATAGCGAATATCAGGTCCATAATATCAGGCGATACGGATTTCACGGGGCCAGCCACCGGTATGTCAGTGAACGGGCCGCTAAACTGCTGAAGAAGAAACCGGAACAGGTTAAAATAATAACCTGTCATCTTGGTAATGGTTGCAGTATTTCGGCGATAGAAAATGGCCGGTCCATTGATACCTCCATGGGCTTTACGCCTTTGGAGGGATTGGTCATGGGTACACGCTGCGGGGATATTGACCCGGCCATTATTTTTTATATCGCCTCCAAGCAAGGTCTTTCAGTCAGCGAGATCGATAATTTATTGAACAAACACAGCGGACTTGACGGAATCAGCGGTATTTCTAACGATATGCGGGAGATCCTGAAGCAGATGAATACCGGTAATGAACGGGCAAAACTAGCGGTAGATATTTTCTGTTACCGGCTCAAAAAATATATCTCTTCCTATTTTGGCATTATGAATGGTGCAGACGCGCTTGTTTTTACGGCCGGGATCGGTGAGAATGCTCCACCGATAAGGGAAATTACCTGCGCCGGCCTGGAATGCCTGGGCATTAAGCTGGATGCCGCCAAAAATAAAAATAGTATCGGCGTAGAAGGCCTAATATCTGCCAAGTCATCAAAAGTAGATGTTTTCGTAATCCCGACCAATGAAGAGCTCATCATTGCGCGCGATACCAGGAAGATCGTAGAAGCCATGAATAGAACAACTAAAGAGATCGTGGAGTAGATGTGTATAAAATAATCGTAAAAAGGGAACTTGCACCCAGCATAAAATTTATCGAAATAGAGGCCGGTGATATTGCCGCCAAGGTGCAGCCCGGGCAATTTGTAATTTTAAGGCTGGCTGAAAAAGGCGAAAGAATTCCTTTGACTGTAGCTGATTTTAATCGCCGGCAGGGAACGATCAGTATTATTTTCCAAGAGATCGGCCGGACTACCAAAGAGTTGGGCCTTTTAAAAGAAGGTGAAGCTATCACCAATGTTGTCGGCCCTTTAGGGCAACCGACTCACATCGGAAAAGTTGGCACCGTAGTTTGCGTCGGCGGCGGGGTCGGGACTGCTTCGATGTATCCGATCACCCGGGCTTTTAAAGAAGCCGGAAATAAAGTGATCACTATTATCGGCGGGCGCAGCCGGGATTTTATCATCTGGGAAAAAGAGATCGCGGCGATCAGCGATATCTTGATCGTCACTACTGATGATGGCTCCTACGGTATTAAAGGCCTGGTTACCAAACCACTGGAAGAGATGATCAGGAATTCGGAAAAAATCGATCAGGTTATTGCCATCGGTCCGGTCATTATGATGAAAGCAGTAAGCCATTTGACCAAAAGCTGCGGTATCAAAACGATGGTCAGTCTTAATCCGATCATGCTTGATGGCACCGGTATGTGCGGAGTGTGCCGGGTGGAAGTGAACAATGAAACTAAATTTGCCTGTTTCCATGGCCCTGATTTTGATGGTCACCTGGTGAATTTCGATCTTTTAATGCAGCG
>CAZFDO010000219.1:0-2446 GCA_964517965.1 uncultured Clostridia bacterium | reverse complement strand
ACCCATTACCGTTTAAATCCTCTGTTTTCGGTGACCCTTTTGGCCAGACCACATGCCCATTGGCCATAATATCCCGGTCAAATCCACCTTGACCATCGGCATCTTCACTCACCCGGCCCAGGTCCACATTTAGTCTCTCCCCGGCGCCGTCACCATAAATCCAGAATTGCAGGTAACTATATTTACTGTAGTCCACTCCGGCAGTGGATATGGGATAAACCAGCGATGCCCAGGAATCATTTTCAGGTAGAGTATAAGTCAGGTCTAAGGTTTGGTCCCTGCCCTCCTCAACAGTATCACTATTAATAGTCTTTTTATCTTCATCGCCATTGGCCCATTCTAGGGTTCCTCTCAAAAGCTGGTCCTGGCCCAAGCTTCCCAGGCGCCATAAAGTACGGTCAGTAGACACAGTATCGGCAATTTCCGAACCTTCCATGTTGTCGACCATGGCTTTCCCGAAGATATCAGGATTATATTTACTCTGGGCTATTTCAGCGCCAAGATCTATATTCAATCCTTGTAGGTCCCACTTGCCGATTCTTCCCGGGCGTAATTTTAGCTTCGAATCACCTTCCAGCACCAGGATACTTTCCGGGGTAGAACGCACATCCGGGATACTTCCCGGCGGGGTGGACCAGTTATAGAGCACGGTTGATCCTAAGGTAAAGCTATCGGCGTATTCATATTCAGTCCGGGCCCCTACGATTGTCTGCTGGAACTGGCCGCCAAAAGGCATATATTCAAAATCCACTTCTATTTCCGTGTCATCAGTAATAGCCGCATCTTTCAGGAAAGTCAGCAACCCGATCTCATAATCAATGAAATAGTCTTCATCCCGGATCAGCGTATTACCGTTGAGCTTTACTGTTTCGCTTTTTTGCACCAGTCCGGGGCGCAAGCTATAGGTCTTAACGCTGTGCAGGTATTCCACATAGATAAGAAAATGATGATTGGGTATATTGATGTAGACATCAGGAAATGGCGGGTCAAAAGGAGTATCATCTAAAAACCGCATAGTGCCGAAATCAAAATCAACCTCATAAGGATAGGCACTGGAATTAAGCTCATTGCGGCTGAGATCCATGATCTTAATAATGAATTTATTCGGGTCATTAACGATCTTGGTGCTGCCCAGGTTATAATAATTCTTCATCTCCCGGGTAATCGGAGTTTCATATTCATCCTTGATAATCCGCAAAGTATTAAACTTTATCGCTGTACCGCTGGACAGCCATGTGCCATCCGGCCGTTTATAGTCTACGGCAATAATATAATTCGAACCAATAGCTTTATTGAAAGTGATCACCCCGGTACGATAATCAACTGTATAATCTAACCCTGCATTTTGCTTTTCAAAATTTCCATTATAGACAACGTCATTTATATCTCGGGCATTCATGTTTGTGGCATTATTATTATCAGTACCGATCCGGTTATCAATATATATTTCCACACTGCCGCTGGCTATCGGCAAATCAGTAGTTGTGGCTGCATCCACCGGGTATATTTTGTAATATTTCCTTCTGATGTACTGGGTATCAAACAATTCTCTTTTTTCAAAGGTGGTATTACCTTTAAAGCGTTTGGTTTCAGTTACCCCTTTGGTCCGGCTGCCGATAGCCATTACCCGCAGTTTACTGTTGTCTGTAGATACAGGCAGGGTATCGATCTTGCCGCCAAAGAGCTTTTTGTTATATGATACAAACTCTGTCTGCGGCAAAGTCAGGTCAATATCGCCGAAAGCTGCTTCCTGGACCACTTCTTCAGGATCACCCTTATAGATCACGGAAATATCTCTTTTGTCTTCCTTGGTATCGTCATAGTCGATATTGACGGTGATCTTGGGCCCTACCTTGCCTTTTATTTTAACCTGCAATTCCTGCTGCATATCCAGCCGGTCAGTCACTCCTAAAGGTGTTCCTTGAATAGTCTTTAGGTCAGGATGCGCATACTTGATCTTCCCGGCCTTGATATTGATCATTTTACGGCCGGAAATATTGAGCTTGGATTCATAGGGCAGGTTAAATTCGATCCCCTCTTCCAGCTTTTTCCGGGCTTCCTGGAAATGTTCCTGATTGTTTTTAACTTTTAACCACTGGTCTCTCTTGAAAGGCATTATTTCTGGAGCAGAAGCAATAAAGGCAGGTTTACTCTTAGCCGGAGGCAAAAAAGTAAAAGTACTGAGAGCTACATTATAATTATTTTGACTGGCTGACTGGGTAGTGGCTGACCGCAGGCTCATTTTAGGTATTTGAGCTAAAATGTTACCTACCAGCGTCAACCACAACAGCATGGCAACCAGGATAATAGCAATAATTTTCCGCAAGCTTTTCCCCATTTTAGAATATTTATATAAGTATAGCTTAAAAATTGCTTTTTATCAATACTATTTTCTATTTTGTTAGCTAAAATTGAAAACTGGACTAATTAAAGTTGAAAACTGGAC
>CAZFDO010000218.1:0-2467 GCA_964517965.1 uncultured Clostridia bacterium | reverse complement strand
AGATACCAAAATAGTGATATTTAGGAGAAATTATGCAAGAATCATTCAAAGAAATGATCAAAGAACTAAAAGTATTTTATGCACCGGATAACATCTATTTTAACCAGGACCTTCAATTTGTTAAAACCAGGTTGGTGGTAACGGAAGAAAAATTGGCGACATTACTGACGATACTGAATAAATTTTATAAAGCCCCCTTTAAAGCGGCCGGTGAAAAGCCGGCCAGGGAAATGGGGGACCTGGAAGTGATCCAGGCGTTAAACGGTATCAGAAAAGAACAAACTCTATATCTTAATACAAAAGATCCTGAGTATGTTTATTTTGCGGCTATCTGGCCCTGGCAGAGTGATCCCTCCCAGGCCAGCTTGTTCCTGGGATTGCATTTTGGGGGTATGTTAACTCCTGCCCGGAAGACTTTGATGGAAAGTATAAAGAAAGAATTGGAAGCTGTCGTGCAATAAAATGTCCGCCAGAAACCATTGAAAAGATTTACCGGAAATTAAATTAAACCAAAAAGTTTTTATTATTGCAATAAAATGACGGATAGTGTATAAAAGATTAACTTTATTTAAAGGCAGGATATGTTCAGTAAAAAGCTAATACCAATATTTATAATTGCTTTAATAATTACTTGGCTGGCGCCGTGTTTCCTACAGGCAGAAGATGAAGCCTTGATCCAGGAAGCCCTGGAAGAAAGAGGAAAAAAAGGGGCCAAGCGGCACATGCTTATTTTTAGCGGCGGAGGATACTTTGGCCGCAATAAACTATTATCCGGCTACAAGGATTATCAGGATAATTATTCCGGACACTTGGAAGCACGCCTGGGCCTGGCTGAGGTCAAACAGCGGCCGGATATTATTATCAGCTTGAATTATGATTATATGCCTTTGATCCTGCCGGATGGCGTATATGGCATGAGCGAAAGGATCGCTTCCATTAACCTGAATGCCTATTATGTTTTTTACGCCCAGCGGCAAATTAATTTCTTTGTCGGCCCTGGTTTTGGCTATTATCTTGACCTGATGACCATGGATACGCCGGCCAGCGGCAAAATAGAACACCAGTACAGCTTTGTCGGATTTAATTTGGCTATTGGCGGGCAGTATTATATAGATAAATACATTACTATTATACCAATGATAAAATATCATAGAATCAGTGAGCCAGGATCTTTTGCAGCCAGGAACTTAATTATGCAAATAGGTTTCAGCTACAACTTTGCGGGAACGGATTGGAATAGATGGAAAAAAGAATTCTAACCTTTATTATTATTATGCTGGCCCTGGTATCGGGTTGCGACAAAAAGACCTCGCCGGTATTGAATGATCCCCCGAGCTCAATATATGCCATCAGCGCGGTCTGCACCCAGGTAGAGACCAATGATTTCCCTTACGCGCGGGCATTTTGCTCTATCACTGACCAGAACAATGCTCCCTTATTTGATTTTGCCAAAGGCAATTTCAGCATAGCTGAAGAAGGCAAGCCGGTAGTAATAGAAGAAGTCAAGAAGGTAGACAATAATGAAGATCCGTTATCTGTGGTACTGGTGCTGGACCGCAGCGGCAGTATGAGCGGCTCAGCGACATATGCCTTGGATGTAGCGGCTACGAATTTCGTTAATCAATTAGGCGCTAAAGATGAATGTGAAATTGTCAATTTCGACCATGTGGTGAAAGTGAGCCAGAGCTTCACCACAGACCATAATTTATTGGCGAGTGGTATCACTGATTATGATGACCTCGGAGGGGCAACGGCTTTCTTTGACGCGGTGGGCCAGGCAGCGACTGACCTGAGTAACCGGAACGGCAGGAAATTCATCCTGGCCATGACCGACGGTTATGAAAATTCCAGTACTACCTATCAAACCCTGGAAGAGATCAAATCCTATGTTAATAGCAAGGGGCTGTCAGTATTTATTGTTGGTTTGGGTTATGACATTGACAAACCCATGTTACTTGAACTGTCGACTGATTCAGGAGCCCGTTATTTTGAGGCAGCCACCTCAGCAGAGCTGGATGCCTTGTATCAACAGGCATTGACCCAGTTTAATAATGAAGTAGTCATTAAATTCCGCAGCTTAAGCACAGGAGCACGCCAACTGCGTATCTATATGAATTACGGCAGCTTTACCCAATCTTTTGAAAAGAAATATTCTAATTAAGTAAAATAGAATAATTATAGTTCATTTGAGAAGCCCGCTATCCCATAGTGGCTTCTTTTTTTTGTTTATAGCTATTTTAATAAAGAGGGGCGGTAGGTGGTATGCCGGAAATAAAGGATACGTTTCACATTAAATTGGGTAACATCAGGAAACTGTCACTTTTTGTTTCCGCTATTAATCCTAGCGCTGCATCCGCCAATTATTTTGGCGGAGACTCCCTATGGTCGCGCTTGCCAAAGTTCTTTTGACAACTTAATGATTGCTTCAGCCGCAGGCTGATCCCCTCCACCAAACTCTGGCGGGCAG
>CAZFDO010000217.1:0-2531 GCA_964517965.1 uncultured Clostridia bacterium | reverse complement strand
CTCTGTGCCTCTGTGCCTAACATTGAACTCCCTGCTTTCTTTTAACTTTGTGCCTTAGTGATGAGGTCTAACTAGGTGAAACTTGGAGTGATTTCTGATATTCATAGTAATCTTTCGGCCCTCAAAGAAGTATTGGCCGACCTGTCAATGGAAAAAGTTGAAGGGTACCTGGTACTGGGAGATATAGTAGGATATGGCCCTTATCCTAATGAATGCATTGAAATATTGCAAAAATTACCAAATAGTGCTATCATTGTAGGTAATCACGATTGGGCAGCTATAGATCTGGAAGATATTTCTCAATTCCATGAAGAGGCCAGGCAAGCCTGTTTCTGGACCAGGTCTATCCTTACTTCAGACGCTATTGCCTATCTTGGTTCGCTGGAATATATTATCCATAATGACCAGTACATGCTGGTGCACGGAAGTCCCCGGGACCCGCTGGATGAATATCTGATAAATGTCGAAAGGTTTGAAAAAAATATATCGTTTCTGAAGGCTGATATCTGCTTCATCGGGCATAGCCATTTGCCATTATATTTTAGCCAACAAAAAGATACCGGGGCTTTGGATATGCGCAATATTCAGGAACATGAAATTCTGACCCTGGCTCCGGAGATTGTACATATTATCAATCCAGGGGCAGTAGGACAGCCGCGCGATCGTGACCCCAGAGCCAGTTATGGCATCTTTGATACCCAGGAACTGAAGTTCGTTCTTAAACGGAAACCTTATGATATAGCCGCAGTGCAGGCAGAAATGACTAAACAAAACCTGCCACAATCATTAATTGATCGATTAAGTGAAGGAATTTAACAAAGAGATTTAAAAGACAGGATTAGTGACTACTATGCATAAGATCAAACCAGGTTATGTTCTTGATAATAAGTATGAGATTAAGAAAATCGTAGCCAAAGGGAACATGGGAGCTGTTTTTAAAGCAGCAGTAATAGCCACCGGAGAAATGGTCGTTCTTAAAGTACCTTTGCCTGGATTTGACCAGGAATTATCCAGCCTGCAACGCTTCCAGCAGACAGAAAAAATACAATTATTCCTTAACCATCCTAATATCGTCAAAGCTTACAAGCCAGAACACGAAAAAAGTTTTCCTTATGTGATCATGGAGTATGTCGACGGACCATCCCTGGAATATTTGATTAATCAGCACCGGCGCTTGAGCATAGAAGATGCTGTTACTTATACCATCCAGATGTGCGGGGTACTTGATTATCTCCAGCAAAAGAAAGTAATTCATCATGATATTAAACCATCAAATATTATTGTTAATATGCAAAAACAATTAAAATTGACTGATTTCGGTATATCTTTTTGTCAGGGTATGGAAGCAGAGATTTGGGCCAGCTTAATGAGTATTGGCGGTACACTGGCGTATATGGCTCCGGAAAAGATCAGGGACCATTCGTTAAATGATTACCGGAGTGATATTTATTCACTCGGAGTACTGATGTATCATATGTTTACCGGGAAACTGCCTTTCAACGGCACTACCGAGGAGGTGATCGGCGCGCAGATCACGCAGAATTTCCTGAGTCCCAGCGTTCTTAATCCCCAGATCCCGCCGGCCATTGAGCGGATAATCTTAAAAGCCATGTCGCCAACACCTAATGAACGGTACCAGGATGTAATGATAATAAAGGAGGATCTGGAAAAGGCCATTTCCATGTCCTCACGCAAGGCAAAACCATTAAAATTTACTATTTTACCGGAGATGGGCATACCAATATGGATATTATACGCAATTCTAGGCACTATAATCCTGGCCGCTCTCGGCATGATAATATATGTTAATATGTATGTTTAATTACCATTGACTTTTTACGTTAACTATGATATACTATTAATAATTCAGGGTAAGGTGAAATACCTTAACCGGTGGTAACCCGCCAATAAGCGTCGGCGAGAAGCCCACGAGCCCGCCACAACTTCGCAGATGTTGGAGGGCAGACCTTGTGAAATTCAAGGGCCGACGGTGTAGAGGAGCGAAATAGCCTCTGAGAGTCCGGATGAAAGAAGAAGAGTTTTTATTTAATTATTATTGCCCTGAAGATATAATCTTTGGGGTATTTTTATTTAAGGAGCTCCGCCTGAGGCGGACAGGGATTATCCCCCCTAGTTTTGTTGTACATAACTCGCAGGGAGGACAGGCACAGATGAAGAAAAAGATTATCCCCCCTAGTTCTGCTGCGCATAACTCGCAGGGGGGACAGGCAAAACATGAGAAGTATATGCGTTTAGCTTTGAAATTGGCGGAGAAAGGCCGGGGAAAAGTTTTTCCTAATCCGCTGGTTGGCGCTGTCTTGGTAAAAAACAACAAGATCATCGGTCAAGGATATCATGGCTATTTTGGCGGGCCTCACGCTGAAGTTGAAGCAATCAATAGTGCCACGCAACCGGTTTATGGCGCAGACCTCTATGTTACTCTGGAACCGTGCAATCATTATGGCAAGACGCCGCCTTGCACAGAAGCTATTATCAGGGCCGGGATCAAAAAAGTATATATTGCCATGAAG
>CAZFDO010000216.1:0-2552 GCA_964517965.1 uncultured Clostridia bacterium | reverse complement strand
TATTTGAAAACTATACCCCAAACCGGAAAAAAAAGCAAGTTTTTTCACCATAAATATGTTATAATTAAAGTTTAGAAATTTGTAAAATTCCTAAACGGATTAGGGAGTTTGAGGGAAACAATCTGGTTTCCTTCAAGGGGTGACAGTGAAGCCACCATCCAGTGAATGGTGGCGTAACGCCAGAGGGGCAAAGCCCCTATGGAAGGTAGTTCCGAGCAAAGCGAGGACTAGCTTTATTCTTATGAATACTATAGCCATGCTCTTCACCCGGGTGTTCATTTTTGTGCTGCTGGGATATATTCTGGGGCGTTTTTCCAGGGTAAATATCCAGCAACCAGCACAGGTAATGATCAACCTGGTAATCTATTTTCTTTTTCCTGTCTTTGTGCTGTTCACAGTCTGGGCTGAGCCGCTGGAATCCCTGCCTTTAGTCCAGGTCACTGCAGTAGCGGCGGGAGTTATTGCCTGTGGCCTGGCCCTGGCTTGGCTCTTTGCCCGTGTCTATAAACTACCCTATCGTGATTGCAGCTTGCCGATAGCATTTGTCAATTCCGCCTACCTGGGCATTCCCGTCAATACCTATATCCTGGGTGCTACCGCCACTGCCTATGCTATCATTTTTGACATAGTGCCCACTATAGCCATGTTCTCAATTGGAGTGGCTTTGGTGGCCAGAGAGAACAAGATCAAAGAAATATTTAAAATGCCCCTGGTGTATGCAGCGCTTATTGGCTTATTCCTTAATTCCCGGCAGGTGCCGGTTGCTGCACCTGTGCTGAAAATGATATTTTATGTGAAGCATATTACCATGCCTTTGATCTTGGTTATTGTCGGTTATGAGCTGCGGCCTTTTAAGGCTATAATGATGCATAAGATCATTATCGCTTCCCTGTTACGCATGGCCGGAGGGTTGCTGGCAGCGTTATTGCTGGTGTATTGGCTGCGGCTGGAAGGGGTGCCGGCTATGGTCTGCCTGATCAGTGCCAGTATGCCCAGCGCGGTCAACAGCTATGTGCTGGCCAAGAAATACCAGGCTGATGTGGAATTTGCTTCAGCTGTGGTCGCTATGAGTACCTTGATCAGCGTGCCCTTCATTGCTTTAGGGGCTTTACTTATACAGAGATAAATGGTACAATAAAATTTCTGCTAATTCGCGGAATTCGTAAGAAAGGTTTTTTATGGAAATTCAGCCCAAGTATGACTCTAAAGAGACTGATAAAAAATGGTATGCTTTACAGAGCCGGTATTTCCATGCCCAGCCGGACCAGTCTAAAAAACCATTTACCATAGTAATCCCGCCCCCGAATGTCACTGGCTCGCTGCATATGGGCCATGCCCTGAACAATACTCTGCAGGATATCCTTATCCGCTGGCGGCGGATGCAGGGGTATAACGCCTGCTGGATACCGGGGACAGACCATGGCGGTATCGCCACCCAGAATGTGGTAGAGAAACTGCTTAAGCAGGAAGGCCAGACCCGCTTTGACCTGGGCCGTGATAAGTTCCTGGAAAGAATGTGGAAATGGCGCCAGGAAACCGGTGATACTATTTTGCTGCAATTGCGTACTCTCGGCTGTTCCTGTGATTGGGAACGGACCCGCTTTACTATGGATGAACAGTGTTCTGCGGCCGTGCGGACTGCTTTCAGCCAGCTTTTTGAAAAAGGCTTGATCTATCGCGGTGAGCATATCGTGGACTGGTGCCCGCGCTGCGGTACAGCGCTCAATGAAAGTGAAGTAGAACACGAGCAGGAAAAAGGCACCCTCTGGTACATAAAATATCCCTTAAAGACTAGCGACCAGCGACCAGCGACTAGCGACTATCTTGTCGTTGCTACCACCCGGCCTGAGACTATGCTGGGAGATACCGCGGTGGCGGTTAATCCCAAAGATGAACGATATAAGGATTTCATCGGCAAAGTACTGGTCTTGCCCTTGGTGAACAGGGAAATACCAGTGGTAGCTGATGATGTGGTAGAGATGAGTTTCGGTACTGGCGCAGTCAAGGTGACCCCGGCACATGATCCCAATGATTGGGAAATTGCCAAGCGGCACAACCTGGCTTCTATCCAGGTGATCGACAAAGAAGGCAAGATCACTCCTCAGGCTGAACTGGATACCAGCGGACGAGTCATTCCTCTGGCCGAGGTAAAAGAATATATCGGCAAAGACCGGTACAAAGCCAGGGAAAAGATCGTGGCTGACCTTAAGGAAAAAGGATTCCTGCAAAAGGAAGAAGATTATACTTTACCCATTACCCGGTGCTATCGCTGTAATAGCGCCACGGAACCGCTGGTCAGTGAACAATGGTATTTAAAGACCAGGGAAATGGCTGACGCCGGGCTGAAGGTGGTGGCCGAAGGTAAAACCAAATTTATACCAGACAGCTGGTCCAATCCTTATCTCTTATGGATGAAAAACCTGCATGACTGGTGTCTTTCCCGGCAGATCTGGTGGGGGCATCGTATCCCGGCCTGGTACTGCCTGAAATGTAATAAAGACAAAATTGTTTTTAAAGATGAGAGCAATGATAATTATATCCTGCGGTCCGGC
>CAZFDO010000215.1:0-2570 GCA_964517965.1 uncultured Clostridia bacterium | reverse complement strand
GCCCGGCTCCTAAGATAAATATGTTTTCAATGCCCGGGGTTTTCAGGATGTCCTCCATGTTCATGTTGCCCAGCATAATATCGGAAATAGTGCCTACCACTTTGTCCAGATCCATCACCTTGGTTAATACATCATTTAACCCTGGCTCCTCATTTAAACCAAAACTTTTTGCTACGGTCGGCCGTCTCAAGTCAGAAGAGACCAGCAGGACCTTAGCTCCGGTTTGCGCTATCGCTAATCCTAAATTAGTGATCAAGGTGCTCTTACCCTCACGCGGGCCGGCGCTTGTCACCATCAAGGTCTTAAGCGTTGGGCTTAATTTAAGATTAGTACGGATAGAACGATACGCCTCGGCTAAAATAGAATTAGGTTCGTAATGAACTATTAACCGCATGTAATATTCACTGAAATGCTTTTTCTGGGTAGAAAAAAGAGATTTTAGGGATCGTTTATAAAATGGTTCATCATCTCCCAATTCACTTTTCATGGAAGGAACCACACCGATTACCGGCAGCTTGGCAAAACTTTCTACATCTTCTATGGTTCCGATCGAAGTATCCAGGTTTTCCACAATGAAAGCAAAGATCAAACCTAAGATCAATCCGATCAAGCCCCCTAACAGCAACCCGGTTCTTTTATCAGTTCCCATGATCGTGATCGGCTGGATCGCCGGATCGACAATAGTAACATCGCCAACCTTCTGGGCCTCGGTAATCCTGGCCTCTTCCAGTTTTTCCTTCAGCATGGTGTAAAGTTTCTGGTTTACTTCCACTTCTCTGTTCAGCCGGGCATAGTCCAGCTCTTGTTGGGAAAATCCTTTCATTTGATTTTCTAATTCCCTGATCTGGTCCTTTAACTGCTGCACCTGCGGATGTTTTTCAGTATATCGTTGCAGCAGGGAAATGAGCTCCACCTGCAAAGCTACCAGCTGTTGCTGGATCGGGGAATTCATTTTAATATTCCCGGTTTTCGTTTCAAATCTGCTTAATTTATCTTCTGCCTGCCGCAACCTGATCTCTAAAGAGGCTAATTGCTCTTCGATGAACTGGCGGGTACCTTGGGCCTGTTTTTTCTTCTGGGATAGGTTTTCCTCCACGTACGACTGCGCCACCATGTTGGCCAGTTGCATCGCCCCGGCAGGATCATCCGCACTGGCAGTGATCTCGATAATATTAGTTGAGGTAACGGTATTGGCGGAAATACTGCCTTGTAATGAAGAGACCACGGAATTTACTTTTTCCGTAGGACTATCCGCAACGATCAACCCCAGGCGCAGAGCCGCCTTTTTGATCACCGGGAATCCTTTAATATCCTTAGCTGATGATGCCATGACATCCGCCGGGTTTACATCTACCCATTCAGTCAGCAATCCGGCTAATGTTTTTCGTTCTTCTATTTTTACGGTAGTGTTGGCCTGGTAAGAAGGCACTTGGCGGCCAATATAAAACCAAGCAACTACAACTGCGGCTATAGTAGTGAGGACAATGATCAATCTTCTTTTGCGGAGGATGCGTAAGTAGTCGCTTAAGCTTAACTCGTACTGTGGCAAAGATATCTCCTCAATACTTAGAGATTTGTTACTTAGGGATTTTGCTTCCAATTTTGGATGGTCTGCGTAGTATACAATCCCTGAGCGATCGGACTCAGTATCTGGGTCATGATATGATTAACATTAGAAATAAAACTTTTAGGCACATAGACAATATCTTCCGGTTCCAGGACCATATTCTGGCTCAGATCACCCTTCTTCATGGCCTTCACCAAATCGAGTCGGTAACCGACCGGCTTTTGCAGTCCGCCCCGGATCACGACTACGCTGTTCATCACAGCATCCTTACTGTAGCCACCGGACATAGCGATCAGTTCCAGGACGCTGCTTTGACCGGTAACAGCATAGACACCCGGCTTGTTCACTTCTCCCAGTAAAATGACTTTCTTGCCGCCGATTTTCCTGATCGTAACAGATACTTCCGGATATTTGATATAATCCTTCAATTTTTCAGTGATCAATTGGTCCAACTGGCTCACGGCCAAACCTTCAGCCGTCATATCACCGATCAGCAACACTGATATTTTACCGTCCTGGCGCACCGTTACTTCCTGGTCCAGGTCCTTATTCTGCCACACCGAGATAAACAGCACATCATCTACCCCGACTATATATTCAGCGCGTTCATTGGCTTTAGCTGGTGCCGATGAGACTGCCACTTCACCTAAGTCTTTTTCTTCATTTTCCTTGATCCCGGCTTCAGCTTTCTTAATAAAATCCTGGGCATAAGAAGTATAGATTTGCTTAAAATCCTTTTCCAGTTCGATCGTCCGGCTAAAATTCACTATAGCCGAAGAATAACTGCTTTTTTGCATATCTGCTTTGCCAGCCTGGTAGTAAGACTCTATTTGCGCCAATTTTTCTTGCTCGCCTAAGCTCTGACCAGCAGCGTTGTTTACCAAGGAATAACTTATTCCCCACACTGTCAGCAGTAATAAAACTTTCAGCCGGCGAATTTTACGGCTCATCAATTCTTCCCCTTTAGCGATATACTTTCAAGTTAATATACCACTATTACAAA
>CAZFDO010000214.1:0-2591 GCA_964517965.1 uncultured Clostridia bacterium | reverse complement strand
CCGCGACCTGAACCGCAAGGTCCATGCTACGATCAAAAAAGTTACCAATGACCTGGAAAAGGATTTTGGTTTTAATACCGCCATCGCTGCCTTGATGGAATTGGTCAATGCCATATACGATACCAAGTCCCAGGTTGCAGTTGCTGATTTACGGAAAGCAGTGGAGACTGTGGTCATCCTGATATCGCCGTTCACGCCGCATATTGCCGAGGAGATGTGGCAACGCCTGGGTCACCGGGAAAGCCTGCTTTCTCTGTCCTGGCCAACGTATGATGACCAGGCTATTGTCGAAGAGGTGATCGAGATCGTCGTGCAAGTCAATGGCAAAGTGCGCGGTCATCTGTCAGTGCGCCTGGATACGGCAGCAGATGAAGTAAAGCGCCTGGCTGCCGCTGATGAAAAGGTTAAGGCCCTGCTCAGCGGTAAAAAAATCGTTAAAGTCGTTTATGTACCCAAAAAACTAGTGAATATTGTGATCGCCTAAAATTAAAGGAGGATATCCATGCACTGGAAAAAAATAGCTTTTATTGGATTGATGGGGATGATGATTCTCAGTATAGCTGCCTGCAGCGGCAAACAACCTATGTCCGTACTGCCTACGCATATTAAAAAAATAGCCGTCAATAATTTCAGCAGTAATTCGGTGCAGTATGGCATCGAGGACAAACTTACCAAAAAAGTTATTGATGAATTTCTGCGTGACGGCCGGCTGGAGATCGTTAAAGACGAAGAGGCAGATGCTTTATTGACCGGTGTGATCGTGCGTTACGAACTGGCGCCGGTCAGCTATGACGCTCAGAGTATTATCGAGCAATACAAGCTGTATATCGGCGTCGATATTACCTTCCAGGACCAGATCCAGGGGACCACGCTCTGGACCGAAAGTAATATCCATGAGGATTATACCTACTATGTGACGGCGAAAGCCGGCCAGCTGGTAGAGACGGAGAATGATGCACAGGAGGCAGTGACTGACCTCTTGTCCCGCGATATTGTCAGGCGGACAATTATAGGCTGGTGGTGAGTGGGGAAATATCAAAAATAGAATATCGAAAATAAAAATAAAGGTGATATTTATTTTAAATTTTAATTTGTGGTTTTGATTTTAAAATTTTGATTTTTGAGGTTTCTTTAATGAAGTATCAAGATTTATTACAACAAATAGCTAAAAACAAGATCGCCCCGGTTTATTTTTTCCAAGGGGAAGAAGAGTTCCTGAAAAGGGAAGCTTTGCAGGTCCTTTATGATAAACTGGTAGCTGAGGACCAAAAAGATTTTAATTACGCTCTTTTATACGGCAAAGAGGTTTCTGCCGGTGTTCTTATTGATCAATGCCAGGCGTTGCCTTTCCTGGCCGACTGCCGCCTGGTAGTGGTGCAGGAAATCGAGAAGTTCCAGGACAAAGCCAAACTGCTGAACTATATTCAACAGCCTAATCCGAGTACCTGCCTGGTGCTCGTTGCCGGCAAGCTTGATAACCGCAGCCGCAAGACTGAGTTTTATTCAGAACTGAAAGAGTATGAAGTGGTTTTTTGGCCGCTGTTCAAGAATGAACTGAAAAAGTGGGTGGAACAAAAGTTTCGCGGCTATCAGAAGAACATAGATCCAGCCGCAGTTGATTTTTTGATCGAGGCGGCGGGCCCGAACCTGGCTAACCTTGATTCTGAGATCAGCAAGCTGGTGGTGTCCCTGCCGTCTGACAAGAGAATCACCCTGGCGGAAGCGCAAAAAAATATATTCAGGTCGTCTGCAGAACACGCGGTGCGGCTGGAAAAAGCAGTGTCTGCCCGGGAGCTGGATCGGGCGCTGCTGGCTTTGCAGGATTTATTTGCCGAAGGTGGTGTATCCACTCAGGCTTTATGGATCATTTCCCATGCCTGGCGCAGATTATTGATAGCCAAAGAAATGCAGTCCCAGCAGGCCAGCCCAGGCGACATCTTGAAAAAGTTTAACATTAAGAAATTTGATGAGCAAAGGGAATTGGCGGGAAACCTGCCTAAATTTAACCTGGCTGAGCTCATCAGCAAACATAAAAAAATAGCGGATACTGATAGAGCCATTAAGAGTGGCCTGCAGAACCCGCTATGGGCTTTGGAACATTTATTGATTGATCTATGCGGCTAAATTATTTACCTTTAAGGCCATTCTGGATTTCTTGCGGTCGGCATTATTCTTGTGCAGAATGTTTTTCTTGGCCGCTTTGTCCAAAGCGGCAAAAGCTTTCAGCATAGTGCTCTTAGCGGTAACGGCATCTTTTTTAGCGACCGCCGCGCTGACATCTTTGATGAGTTGTTTGATCTGGTTTTTGATCTTGCTGTTGGAACGGTGATGAGTTACATTTTTGCGTGATTCCTTGATCGCCGAAGTATGCCGGCCCATTTTTAGTTTTGCCATTCCCTGTTCCTCCTTAGAAAAACGATTATCCCCTGTAGATTTGCTACGCAAATCTGGCACTGGGGACTTCGCACAGATAAAAACTGAACTGATTTTAATAGAATAGCATATTTATTAGAGACTGTCAAGGGTTAAAAAGCATGTGTCAATTAAAATTGAAAACTGGACAGTTTTTAAGCAATTAAAGCTGAAAACTG
>CAZFDO010000213.1:1231-2605 GCA_964517965.1 uncultured Clostridia bacterium | reverse complement strand
AAAAGTAACTGTCAAATCCTCCGCTGCCAGAAATTCACCCGGATGCGGCAAAATAACTGTTCCGCCCTGCAAAACAGCAAACTTCATCATCTCATTCAGCGCTATTCCATCCGGAGCAATTTTTACATAAGTAGCGTAATTACCGACGCTATTTAATGATTCCCGCTGCCAATTCCATACAGCTAAATCGGAAAAATATTTTGCGGTTGCCTCCCTGTAACTGCCAACGCCAAGCTTATCCCTGCCGTATTTAGCAAACAGCGCCATACCAAACTGGTATTTATTGGGGGTATCACTTAAATATCCTTTTAAATCATCATAGTTTAAAACAAGAACCTCAGCGGAGCCGTTCTCGGCAACAAATGCCCTTTTGTTGAAATTTTCAACCATCTTACCTGTCTTTTGCACATAAGCGGCTCTTAACTTATCTAACTGTTTACCTATTGCGCTTCCTTCAAGTCCGTCTATCCAGGCCTTATAATCGGCAGAACTGCCCTTATTGAAATAAGCGATAATATGCATATTCTCTATATTGCGAGACTCATCAAAAACATCAAATTCAACTCCCGGGGTAACATTTATACCTAAAATTTCACCTGCCCTGACAGCTTCGTAGATATGCGCAAATGTATTGTGATCCACTACTCCTACGGTATCCATACCTTCCTGCCAGGCTTGAAGCACTATCCCAGCAGGAGTTGCAGTCCCATCAGACCTGAAAGTATGCACCTGCATATCAACTCTGGCTTGATAATTTTGCGGCATACGCACCCAGTACTGGTACTGCTTCACTTTCGCAAGGCAGCTCAATCGCTCCTCTTCGCTCACTCCCTGCTGGTCAGCCAGATTTACCAAAACAAGCCCAGCCAAAAGCTGCCTCTCCGCAGCTGCAGTAGTACCTCTAAGCCATCCTTTAAGCGTGCCAACCAAAGCATCGTTGCCGGGTTTAGCCTGAAATGCCTGCGCATAATACAACGAAGCCCTGTAGATATGTTCTGTCTTCTCGGTAGCCGAATCAACGCTAATGGCTGCTTTAATCTCTGATTCTGCCTGCCCTAAGATAGCCGCAACATCAACAGTTACAGGAATAGTTTTTATTCTTCTGTTAGCAAAATCAGCAGAAGATGTCATATCAAAAATATAAACGCTAAACTGTGTCACTAAAAAAATCTCGACCAAAAGTATTTTCGTAAACGCCTTGAGATAATTTATCTTCATAGCGACACCCCCTGCCTCACCCTTCCATCCCAATTAAACAAAAAGTCCTCCAGAGAGATAGTTTCCCGTTTTCCGTTTATCAATCTCATAAATCTAACCCGGCTGTTTACTTCCTCAACGATAACCCAGCCGCCCTGATAATGCGCCAAAAACGGC
>CAZFDO010000213.1:0-1131 GCA_964517965.1 uncultured Clostridia bacterium | reverse complement strand
AACCCAGCCGCCCTGATAATGCGCCAAAAACGGCAGAGCTACGCCGTCTAATACCAGATGATTTAATGTTACATCCTGAAAATTATCCACAGTAGCTGTCAAATTATTTTCACCTGCTACACTTAAAACGCCCCCAAAAGAAATAACGAGGTTCCCGCCGCCGAAATCAGCCAAATTATCTGCTTCTATTTCAATAACTATTGACTCAATATTTTCCCAATCCTCTATCCAGTCCTGCTCTTTATTTCCAAAGAATTCCACTCTGTTTCTTGTTAAATGACTATCCCATTTATCGCCTCTATAGGCTATGGAAGTTCCGTAACGCGGCAGGATAATTTCGCGTGCAGCATCTAAATTATTTACCCTAAATGCAACCTCCTCGCCGCTTTTATTTCTAATAATAAACTTGAATGAATCCGGACCCTGTCCTGTTCTGTTGATTGAAAATTTTATATTGTCGTAACACGACCAGTCCCGGTTCAATAAATTCAGCTTCACGGTAACCTTAGGGTTTACTTCACTCAGACTATAATCTATCTTTATTTTATTATTCTCTATGCCCACTTCCCCGTTCCCGCTAACGGATGCTCCTGTAACAGCAAGCGGAGCTGCATGATAGAAATGTCCAAAGTAATCTCCCCCAATTGCCATCTCACCTTTCAACAATGCCCAATCCCCGACATAGTCATAGAGGAAATTACCGAATATCGTGCTTCTTGCCTTTGCAATTGAGATTATATCGCGCCATAATTTTATTAACTCCTCCGAACCGCTTGCAGGATCGAACTTCTCGCCTGTCTTAAACCATGTATGTTCCAGCATTCTTCTTTCAAATGCCATCTGCCATCTGATGTCTCTGGCATTCTTTCTCCAGTCCTGAGTATCATCAATCACGCACATATATCCCCAGCCGGGACCGCTCTTCTCTTCCCTCAAACCTCCTTCTACTCTTGCCGCCCAGCTGGCCAGATAACCGGCATCTTTACCATCCGGATTGGTTAAATCAAGTTTCCGGCCCAAAATTATATCCTCTACATAAGGACGTAATTCGGCCTGGATACGGAACTCTTCCATGAAAATTTGTTTTGCTCTCTCCAAGCCGACTCTTTTCGTCAAATCCAGGAAACCTTC
>CAZFDO010000212.1:0-2633 GCA_964517965.1 uncultured Clostridia bacterium | reverse complement strand
GGTAACTGTTTGTTCCCAGAATTTTTTCCAGGGGTAATCATGTTCCTGGCGCAAACAGTGCCCTAGTATAACCAGCAAGGGCAAGGTAAGAGCCAATTTAACGCCAGAGAAAGAACCTATTTTTTGCCAAAAATAACTGCCGAACAGAAGAGCGGCAATAAAAACCGCTCCGCCAAAACTGATTAAGGAAGCCAGGCTGAAAATCCTGGCCGTTTTCACATAACCAGGCCCCAGATCATGCTCTATTTCTTTTTGCATCCATAGATAGGCCCAAAACGGGAACAACATACTGGCGGCCAGGGCTAATATCCGGGCATATAACTGGGTCGGAAATAAAATCGTTAACAGGATATGCAAAAATATAAAACCAGGGAAGCTGTATTGGGAGGTCTTGGCCGCCAGCGGGAACAGGGTCAAAATAATCAGGGCAGCCAGGGCCCATACTCCCAGCCCGGTCAGGCCAATATTAAACTTGTTCGTCGTCACCTTCTTCTGTTCGGATAATCCGTTAAGCTGGTAACCAGATCCTATTAAACTGACCGCTATTTGCCGGATATAGTAAAGATTAAAGTTAAAGACGGTCATACTGCTGTCATTAAAATTCCTGGGAAACAATTGGATATAAAGAAGGCGGACATTGCGTTCTTTGACGGCACGGGCCCACCGGTTAACCAGGCTCCCTACTGTTATTTTATGTCTTTCATCTATAATATCCTGGATCTCTTTTTCATTCAGGCTGTGCACCCGCACCGCTTTTTCCTGGAGCCTATCTATAGCTGTCAGCTGTTCCATACCAGCCTGGCTGGCAAATTCGATCTGGCCTATTTTGGCAGGGATATCGGAAAGCATTGTTATAGCTTTGGGAATATCCTGCGGATAGCCGCCTACTTTATTACCCGCAAAAACAATGGCCTGGATATTTGACCAATCTTTAATCTGGCCTAAACCAGTCAAGCCATAGGACCGTAAAACAACATAAAGTCCGTGTTGTTGCGCGTTTTCCAGCAGTTCCGGGGAAAAGCCCAAGCCAAAAGTTTCTTCCAGTTCCGGATCAATCACGGTTAACCTGACTATCCATAGGCTAGAGTCAGAAAAAAGCTTAACCTGATCGACACCCAGTAAGACAGAAAATTTGGCGGCAAGATCCCCAGCCAGATTTTTTTCAGGACAGACCACATAGGTACACCGCGGACTGCTATAGACACGGTCATTCTTATTACCATATTCAATCTTGACCAGCCCGCGCCGGCGCAATGAGGACAAAGTATCTTCCGTCACTCCCAGGGCCGTCCCGCCGGCTGTTTTTACAGCAGTGATCGCCTGGGCCATAGTCAGTCCCTGGCTAAGGGCCATAGTGTACAACCCTTCCGCGTCAATGGTCACTACTACATTTTTATCGCTTTTCTCCCAGGCATACCTCCGGGCTACTAAGACCAGAGACCAGAGCAGGCTAATGGTTATGAGCAAAAAGAGAATATATTTCTTGGCCAATTAGGAAATTTCCTTCTTTGCCGCAGCTTTTTTATACAAGTCAATATATTCAGGAATGACTTTTCCCCAGGAAAAATCGCTTTTCAATCCATTAGCGACTAACTTGTCCCAGTCAGTCTTTTTCTGATAAAGCGCCAGAGCGCGTTTTACCGCCTGTATTATGCTGGCAGCATTATAATCCTTGAATGAAATACCATTGCCTTTCCCGGTAGAGGGGCTGAATTCCTTAATAGTATCGGCCAGGCCGCCGGTTTCATGGACTACCGGCACGGTTCCATATTTCAGCGAGATCAGCTGCCCCAGACCGCATGGTTCAAAATAGGACGGCATCAGGAACATATCGCAGCCAGCGTAGATCTGGTGTGCCACCTTGTTGTCAAATCCGATATTAATATTGGTTTTCTTGGGATACTTTTTACCGACCGCGGTAAATAACTCCTGCAAATCAGCGTCGCCTTTGCCTAACAGCACAAATTGGAAATCCAGCTTCATCAACTCTCCCATAGCTTCGCCCAGGATATCAAATCCTTTTTGCGGGTCCAGGCGGGAAACGATGCCGATCACCGGGGTTTTGCTGTTATACGGCAATTTGCAGTTTTCCAAAAATACTTTCTTTCCTTCTTCCTTTTTAGCAATGGTTTTCGGGTCATAATTCACCGGCAGGTACTTATCGGTTTTGGGATTCCACTCTTCATAGTCGATGCCATTGATGATGCCATACAAGTCAGCTTGCCGGCTCATTAACACCCCGTCCAGGCCGCGGCCAAATTCTTCGGTCAGGATCTCCCGGGCATATTTTTTACTGACCGTAGTAACAATATCACTGTACACAATACCGCCTTTTATCAGGCACAAATTGCCATAGAATTCCAGTTTCTCCGGCGTAAATTCTTCGAAAGAAATACCGCTCAGGAACAAGGTTTCACGCGGTGAGGTGCCCTGGTAGGCCAGATTGTGAATAGTGAAAACAGTCGCTGTTTTTGCAAAAAAGGCGTCGTATTTGTAGCTGGTCTTCAAATAGGCTGGAACCATGCCGACTTGCCAGTCATGCGCATGGATGATATCCGGCTGGAAATCAATCGCTTTCAGGCCTTCCAGCACCGCGCGGGAGAAAAAGATGAACCGCTCGCTATTATCTTCAT
>CAZFDO010000211.1:0-2646 GCA_964517965.1 uncultured Clostridia bacterium | reverse complement strand
AAAGTGCGGAGTATTTTAAAAAACCGGGTGATCCTGCAAGATCAGGATAAAACTATTACGTTACGGGTAAGGGGAGGATGAAATATGAGTAAAAAAATAATTTTCTGGACAGCTTTAATGTTGGTTTGTTTTTGCTTTGGCCAGGTGGCCCAGGCAGCGGCACCGCCGGCTGTTTCAACTGAGCCGAATTTCTGGGAGCTGATCAAACAGAAAAAGATCTCCATTGATTTTAAGAATGCAGACCTGGATGATTCCATTCGCCTGTTATCCCAGCAGAATAATATTAACTTTTATCTCGTGCATAAAACCCGCGGTAAAAAAATAAATTTCTATTTTAAGGATGTCCCCCTGGAAGAAGTGCTCAATTCCATCCTGATCAACAGCGGGTTCGTTTATCAGGTTTTCCCGGCAAAAAATATAATCGAGGTGAAAGCTGCTGAGGAGAATAAGCTGGATACGCGCATATTCAACATTAAGTACATCGATCCTTTAGTCATCAAGAACACCTTGGTAAATATTATCGGGCCGCAAGGCACGATCAGTGTCGACCGGGAAAATAAGGTGATGATAATTACTGATACCTACCAGAATTTTAATAAAGACATTGATGTGCTCGACTCTTTGGATGTTAAATCAGCCAGTACCCCGGGAAAGAGCTCTGCCGCGACTGGCGAAGCCTTCACCAAGGTGTTTAATCTGCAATTTGCCAGTGCCGCGAAGATCAAGGAAGTGATAGCGAAATCCCTTTCCGAAGGCGGCAGTATTGATGTGGAGGAGGGCCTTAATGCATTGATTATCAAAGACCGGCCCGGAGTTCTGGAAAGCATCGGCGAATTGATCCTTAAACTGGATCGGGAAACGCCACAGGTTATCATCAGCGCAGAATTGATCGAAGTGAATACGGGAGTGCTTAGCGAAATCGGGGCCAAGTGGATCTATCAGCCAGGCAGCCATAGTCAGGTGGCCACCCTCAATACACAGTATAACACTCCGCCGCTAGGAGAAGATGCGGAAAATCTGGGGTTTGTCACCCAGCCGCTTGGCGCCAGCCTGGTGTATGGCGAAGTGACTGATAAATTCCGGGGGATGATCAATGCCCTGGTAACTACCAGCAAAGCAGAGGTTCTGTCCAATCCGATGATCACGGTGGTAAATAATGAAAAAGCCAGGATTGAAATAACTGAAAAATTTCCTTATAGCCAGTTTTCCGGCTATGACGCTAAAGGCAATCCTCAATATGCCACAGAATTTATTGATGTGGGCATTATCTTGGTGGTAACGCCGCATATTAAAGAAGGTAATATTGTAAATCTGGAGCTGGAACCGGAAGTAAGTTTCCAAACTGGCGAACGGGTCGGGATCCCGATCCGGGCCACGCGCAAGGCTTCGACTAAAGTAAATGTCCGTGACGGAAAAACTATTGTCATTGGCGGCTTGACCTCTAATAAAAAGAGCCGCACAGTGTATAAAATACCTATCTTGGGCAGTATCCCGCTACTGGGACAGCTCTTCCGGATGAACAAGGATAGTGTCGACAAGGTGGACTTAATGATCTTTGTCACTCCGCGGATTGTTTCCAGCGGGAAAATGGAAGAATATTCTTCACAGAACAAGCAGCGGCTTATATCGCAGGAAAATAAGAAATAAGACGGATATAATAAGCTTGACAAAGACCGTCAGATATAATAAAATCTCTCTAATAGAACAAGGCAAGAAAGTACTTATTTTCGGGACGATTATAATATGCTAAAAGTAAGTAACTGGGAGCTAAAAGGCAATCCTGAAAACTTATTTCCTCGGGTATAACGAGGAAAAGAGGGTTTGGGTTTTTTATTTTAAGAGCAGTTTGAAGGAGGACGCCAGAGCATGATCCAGGAAAAAAAGCAGGAAGGAACTTCCCAATTAGTAGTATTCAGCTTAGCTAATGAAGAATATGGCGTAGCCATTGGGCAGGTCCAGGAAATTATCCGTCCTCAGGGTATTACCCGTATTCCCGGCATGCCTAGTTTTATCGAAGGGGTTATTAATCTGCGCGGTAAAATAATTCCCATCATCGATCTGCGGGACCGCTTCAGCCTGGTGAAAAAAGAGAGTGATGCCAATACCCGTGTGGTGGTAGCCGAAGTTTCCAGCCAGACAGTTGGGTTGGTCGTTGACAGCGTAAGCGAGGTATTGCGCCTGGCCAATGATGCGATCGACCCTCTTCCTCCGACGATTACTAATATTGACGGGGAATATCTAAAAGGGGTAGGAAAATTAGACCGCCGTCTGATCATCCTGCTGGATCTGGAAAAAGTATTGACTGACCTGGAAAAAAGCACTTTAGAAAAAATAGGCAAAGGCTTAACTGAAGAAATCCCTAGCAGCGGCAGCGCTAAAAAGGAGACCTCGGCTAAAGCTGAATAATTTTGAGCGTGTAGTTGAATAAAGCAAATAACCAGTCGCCACGAGTAGCGGCTAAATTTAAAACTTAGGAATAAAAAAATACAATGACCTTTGAAGAGCCTGATTTTGACCTGTTAGTGCGGAAAATATTGCGGGAACGAGGGTTTGACTGCCGGCAATACCGGGAAAGCTATTTGAAACGCAGGTTCGGAGTGCGGATGCGGGCCTGGAAAGTTACCACTTTCACTGATTATGTCAGTG
>CAZFDO010000210.1:2029-2685 GCA_964517965.1 uncultured Clostridia bacterium | reverse complement strand
GAGCGCTAGTCTGTGGCACTAGAGGTCGCGGGTTCAAATCCCGTTAGCCACCCCAATTTATACTCCAAAGGCAAAAAAAAGAATTATCCCTCCTGTAGTCAATCCCAATAAAACTATTATATTCTCCTGAAATTAAAAGAGGAGCGCCTTGGTATGCGAAATCGCAACGACAGCGTTGAACCGCAAAAAAGCGCGAATTTAACCGCAACATGTATTTTATGCCGCAGCAGCGCGGAGCTGTTCTGTGAAATACGTGGTAAAGCGTATTATCGTTGCGGGAAATGTTCGGCCATATTCTTATCTCCTGAATGCTATGTTTCAAAGGAAGCTGAAGAACAAAGGTATCAAAAACATAAAAATAATATTGATGAACCCGGGTACCGGAAATTCGTTGAACCCATGGTCTTAAAAATTCGAGAGAAGTATGGCCAAGAACATCAGGGCCTGGATTTTGGGTCAGGCCCCGGGCCGATAATTACCAAACTTTTACGTGATCAAGGATACTCTATTGAGTTATACGATCCTTTTTTCTGTAATACGCCTGCGACCCTTGAGAAAAAGTATGATTTTATTGCTTGTTGCGAGGTTATAGAGCATTTTCATTTTCCGGAAAAAGAGTTCAAGCTGCTGCGGTCTCTTTTAAAGCCCCAAGGGGT
>CAZFDO010000210.1:0-2019 GCA_964517965.1 uncultured Clostridia bacterium | reverse complement strand
GGGTGCTGTTTTGCATGGCCGCGCTGTATAATGAAGCCATAGATTTTAAAACATGGCATTATAATAATGATCCGACGCACGTAATTTTTTATCATGCCAACACTTTGTTATGGATCAAATCACAATGCGGATTTTCGGCCTTAGAAACTAAGGAGAGGCTGGCGCAGTTTTTCGCCTAGGACATAAAATGAGGGATGTTTTTTTACTTGACATAAAGATACTAATATAGTATCATTATATTATGAAGATATTAAACCGCGATACAGATTATGCCATAAGGGCGCTGTTGTATATGGCTAAAGCGCCTCAGCAGATAAGTTCAGTTAAGGCGCTGGTTGATGATCTGCGCATGCCGCGTGCTTTTTCACGCCGGCTATTACAGGTATTAAGCCGGGAAGGGATCCTCCAGTCCAGCAAGGGCAAAGGCGGAGGATTCAGATTCAAAAAATCGCCAGCCAGGATCAAGCTGAAAGACCTGGTGGAAATATTCCAGCGCGGTTTTATTGAGACCAGGTGCATCTTTAGAAAGAAAACCTGTCCGGATACAGCCACCTGTCCCCTGAGGCAGAAGATCCGGGGTATAGAAAAAAAAGTAATTGATGAGTTGGCAGCGGTTTCTATTGCCAATTTAATCAAAGGAGCATAGAATGAAGCGTCAGATCATAAAAATTGATGAACAAAAATGTACTGGTTGCGGATTATGTGTTAATGGCTGCCAGGAAGGGGCTATTAAAATTATACAGGGTAAAGCTAGGTTGATAGGGGATCTTTATTGTGATGGCTTAGGCGCTTGCCTCGGAACTTGTCCGGAAGGAGCAATAACTATTATCGAGAGGGAAGCAGAACCCTACAAAGAAAAAGAGCACGGTTGCCCGGATTCAAAAATGATGGATATGAGGAAAAAAGCTGCGAGTAATGATAATGTCCCGGGAGATGTCCATTCTCAATTGAAACAGTGGCCTATACAAATGCACTTGATCTCACCTGTAGCTCCTTATTTTCAGGGAGCGGATGTATTGCTGGTAGCGGATTGCGTAGCCTATGCCTTGGGTGGGTTTCATAGTGATTACCTGAAAGGCAAATCAATAGCTATCGCTTGCCCGAAACTGGATAGCGATCAGGATGAATATGTCGCCAAGATCAAATCCTGGATAGAGGACGCAAAAATAAATACTCTCACCGTAATGATCATGCAGGTACCATGCTGTATGGGCCTGGTGCGTCTGGTGCAACAGTCGGTGGAAGGGGTAAAGAGGAAAGTACCGGTGAAAAAGGTAGTGGTAGGTATCGAGGGGAATATTCTCAATGAAGAGTGGCTATAATAAAAAAAACAGGAGGGAATTATGTTTTGTCGTCAATGTGAACAAACTGCCAAAGGTACAGGCTGTACCCAACAAGGAGTGTGTGGCAAGACTCATGAAACTGCAACTCTGCAAGATCTATTGATCTTTAGCTTAAAAGGAATCGCCGTATTAGGCTTGCTGGCCCGTGAAAAGGGGATCAAGGACAAAGAAGCAGACAAATTTCTGCAACAAGGATTGTTTACCACAGTCACAAATGTTAATTTTGACCCGGAAAAGATAGCGGAAAAAATAAAGGTGGCTTATAAAATAATGGAAAGATTGAAAAAGGCAGTAGGCACTGTGCCAGCTGATGCGCCGGAACCGGCTCACTGGCAACCTGCTGACAGTATGGCTGGGTTGATCGCCCAGGGATTGGAAGTAGGTTTATTATCAGACTCGAGCCCTAATGAAGATATCCGCAGTTTACGGGAGATCCTGCTTTTTGGCATGAAGGGCATGGCTGCTTATGCTGATCACGCGGCGGTGCTTGGCCGGACAGATGAAGAAGTAAGCGCTTTCTTCTATAAGGGATTAGCGGCGCTGGTGGACCCAAAATTGACTGCCGGTGATTATGTTTCCCTGATCATGGAATTTGGGAAAGTAAATTTAAAATGCATGGAATTATTGGATAAGGCGCATAATGATTTTTTCGGCGCCCCGGCCCCTACTAAGGTAC
>CAZFDO010000209.1:0-2699 GCA_964517965.1 uncultured Clostridia bacterium | reverse complement strand
CTATATACCCGACTAAGGCGCAGCCGATAATCACATAGATCGGATTGATCTTTAAAAAAACTATTACCAGGAAACTGACCGCCGCTAAAATAATGGTCTTCACGTTCCAGGTAGTAGCGTATTTAGCTACTGAAAAAAGCGCCACGGCGATCAAAGCCACGACTGCCGGCTGTAATGAACGCATTATCTTCATCAGCACAGGATTATTTTTGAATTTGACTATAAAAGCCGCTCCAAGTATAGTTAAGACCAGTGCCGGCAGGCACAAAGCGACAGTACTCATGATACCGCCGGGGATTCCCGCGGTCTTGTATCCGACATAGGTGCTCATATTGACGGCCAACGGTCCTGGCAACGAGTTACCCAGGGTCAGACCTTCCATATACTGGTCCAGGGTCAGCCAGCCATTAGCTAAAACTTCTTCTTGTATCATCGGCAACATAGCATACCCGCCGCCGAAAACAAAAAATCCTATTTTTAAAAAACTAAGGAATAACTTCAACAGTATCATCAGCCTCACCTGCTCTTTCTGCTTCCAGGCGCAGTACTTCCTTGAGCGCAGCGATCGCTACTTCCTGCTGCTTATCGTCCGGCTCCCTGGTCGTCAAATTCTGCAGCCATAATCCCGGAGCTATCAATATTTTAGTAAACGAGTTCCTGGTCCGGTCAGCCCATTTAATTATTTCGTAGCTCAATCCCGCGATCAAAGGGATGAAAAAGATGCGGATGCCTACTTTGACCAGGGTCTGGTATATTTTTGGCCATTCCTTGCTGATCGGTATCACGGAAAAGATAATAATGGCTACCACCATTACTACCAGTAAAAATGCCGTGCCGCAACGCGGGTGCAAGGGTGAATACTTGCGGGTATTTTCCACAGTCAGGTCTTCTTTGGCCTCATGGGCAAACACTGCTTTATGCTCTGCCCCATGGTATTGGAATATCCGCCTGATATCAGGCATCAGGCTGATAGCATATACATAGCCGATAAAGAACAGTATCCTGATAATGCCGTCTATCACATTGAACCAGAAACCATAGCTAACCATCCAGGCGGTGATAAAATAAGGCAGTACCACGAACAAACCAATACCAAACAGAAAAGCAAAAGCAAAGGTACCGACCCACATCCAGGTGTTATCCTTCTTTTTGTCCTGCTGCAGTTCCTGCATCTGGATATCGGCAGAATAATTAAGAGCTTTAACCCCCAAAATCAGGCTTTCCACCAGGACCACAATGCCGCGAAAAAGGAATTTCTTCAACCAGGGATATTTCTTCGTGACAGAGTTCACATCGTCGGCTTTTAAGACTATCTCTCCCTGGGGATTACGAACAGCTACGGCATAATAATGCGGTGACCGCATCATCACGCCCTCCATCACCGCCTGTCCGCCGATCTTTATCTCTTTTTGGTCAGTCATGTATTTTCCTTTAATTTTTAAACTAGTTTCCGTTCAAAGAAAAAGGACAGAGTTCATCTGTCCTTTTTTTTAGTGCCTATATTTGTTTAGCTAGGAAGTTTTCTTTTCGGTTTCCGCTGCGGCTGTTTCCTTTTTTGCTTTCTTAGTACTGATTTTCTCTTTAGCTGCAGCTTTGGCTTTCTTTCCTTTAGCTCTCTTGACTTCTCCGGTCTTCTTCGCCATTTTTTTCTGGAATTTCTCTACCATTCCGGCGGTGTCTACTAATTTCTGCTTACCGGTGAAGAACGGGTGGCACGCGGAACAGATTTCTACGTGGATGTTTTGTTTAGTGGACCGTGTCGGATAAGTGGCTCCGCAAGCGCACTTGATCACAGTCTCTTTATACTCTGGGTGTATTCCTTCTTTCATTTACTTCCTCCTTGTTTTCGTCGTGCGTCATGCGTCGTGCGTCATGCGCTTGCCATTGCTTGCGCATAACTCATTACGCGTAACGCATCGCGTTTTATTATCTTCCATTAAACTCCATTGATTTCAGGAATTCTTTATTGGACTTGGTTTTGCGTGTCTTCTCAGTGACCAGCTCCATCGCTTCCACAACATTGAGCGGATTTAGCACTTTACGCAGGATCCAGACCTTGTTCAATTCATCTTCACTGAGCAGCAACTCTTCGCGGCGCGTACCGGAGCGGTTGATATCCAGGGCCGGGAACACGCGCTTGTCAACCAACCGGCGGTCCAGGATCATTTCCATATTGCCGGTGCCTTTAAATTCCTCAAAGATGACTTCATCCATCCGGGAACCGGTTTCCACCAGGGCTGTCGCTATAATAGTCAAGCTGCCCCCTTCTTCAATGTTACGGGCAGCTCCAAAAAACCGTTTCGGCCTTTGCAGAGCGTTGGAATCAACTCCGCCGCTCAACACTTTACCGCTGGGTGGCACCGTAGCATTATAAGCCCGAGCCAACCTGGTAATGCTGTCTAGTAATATTACCACATCTTTCTTCTGTTCGACAAGTCTTTTTGCTTTCTCCAGTACCATTTCCGCTACCTGGATATGCCGTTCGCCAGGTTCGTCAAAAGTAGAAGATATCACTTCTCCTTTTACTGACCGCTGCATATCTGTCACTTCTTCCGGCCGCTCGTCGATCAAAAGTACTATCAACGATACTTCCGGATGATTGGTGCTGACGGCATTGGCGAGTTTCTGCAGCAGGATGGTCTTGCCGGCCCGGGGCGGGGATACGATCAATCCTCTTTGCCCCTTACCGATCGGGGTAA
>CAZFDO010000208.1:0-2708 GCA_964517965.1 uncultured Clostridia bacterium | reverse complement strand
AAACTTTGTGCCTTTGTGCCTATGTTTTAAAACTTTGTGCCTATTTTCTAATTTCCTTTATTTTTCTTTTTAACAGCTTATTTTTAGGATTGGCCGCCAAAGACTGGTTCCAATAAAGCAGGGCTTCTTCAGTGCGCAGCAAAGCAGCATAGATATCCCCCAGATGCTCCAGGACAACGGGGTCATTTTTCATAGAGGCTACGGCTTTGGTCAAATACTCCAAGGCTTCACCGTACTTTTCCTGACGGTAATAGAGCCAGCCAAGACTATCGAGAAAGGCGCCGTTTTCCGGCTCTAAGGTCACTGCTTTCCGGAGATATTCTTCAGCCTCAGCCAGGTTTTCTCCTTTGTCCGCATAGGAATAGCCCAGATAATTCAGGGCCTGGGTATTCTTAGAATTATAACTAACCGCCTTTTTCATCGATTCTATCAACAGGGCAGATTCGCCGGTCTGATCATAGAGCACTCCCAGCCGAAAATACAGTTCATCTATTTCCGGTCCCTTATTAGCTTGTCCCAGCCGCAATCCCTGTTCATTTTTAATGGCAATAGCCTGTTTATAGGCGCTGATAGCTTCCGGATATTTTTTCAGGTCTGTATAAACCACCCCCAGAAAATAATACAACAGCAGGTTGTTTTTATCGCCGGTGATCGCTTCTTTCATTACCTGCAAAGCATTTTTAGGCTGCTTTAATTGCAGATAAATATATCCCAGATGGAGAAAAATATTGCTTTTAGCGGGAAGGATGGCGCCAGACTGTGACTGACTGAGCTGTTGCCTGGTAGAGATCTGGTCCAGCAGCTGCAGCGACAGCCGATAATAATTAGCTGCTTGTTTCAGATCTTTCTGCTCTTCACTGATCACCGCCAGGTAAAAATAACTGGACACTGATAAGTCATCAGCCACTTTCTTATCGATCTGGTTAAAAACCTCTGCGCCCCTGGCCAGATCTTTCTGCTCATAATAAAGCACTCCCTGCCGGTAGAGGGCCAGGCTGTTGCCGGGGTTGATCTTGATGATCTGCTGATAAGTTTCTATCGCTGAGGATAATTCCTGGTTACGTTCATAGGATTCAGCCAGTCCAAAATAAGCCATAATATTTTCCGGAGCCAACCGGAGCACCTGCCCATAAGCCTCGATCGCTTCCTGTTTCTTATCCACCGCCAGATAGGCTCCGGCCAGGCTCATCAGGGCCTCTGCCTGGTCAGGAGCTAGTTTGCATACTTTCTGCAAAACTTCAATGGCCCGGCCATATTCACTGGTATTCAGGTATAAGGTTCCCAAGATAAACAAGGCTGCCTGGTTTTCCGGCTCCAGAGCTATTACTTCTTCATACACAGACACGGCTTCTTTCACTTTGTTCTGACGGATCAAGATCGAGCCCAGCAGGAAGTAAGAAGGAATATATTTTTCTTCGCGCTGGATGGCTTCCTGCGCTTGCTTGAGCGCCTGGTCTATATTCCCGCTTAAGCTATAGGCCACTCCTAACTGCACATGCAAGGGAGCGCGCCGGGAATCATAATTCAACGCCTGCTGATAAGATTCTATAGCCTGCTGGTAATTACCTTCCCGTTCCTGCAATAGTCCCTGCAGAAAATAAAAATAAGCTCCGCCGGTGGTATTTATTTCGTAGCTGTAGGCCGAAGCGCTACCAGCTCCTAAAATAAAAAAAACCAGCATTACCTGTATTATGGTTTTTAGTTTCTGCGGCATGATCATACTCTCTATTTCTTGGTTTGTTCTATCAGTGAGAAGGCGGTCAGGGATAATTCTACGGTAATTTCTTCCGGCTCCTGTTCATGGGTTCTGATTTTCAGGCCGTCAATCCTGGACAAGCGTTCCATTTTTTCCAGTTCTTTCAAATATTCTATCAGTTTGGGATACTCGCAGTGAAATACCACTTTCAGCGGTACTATGACATATTTATCCACGGTTAGGATTTCCCCGGGAACCAGGGAAGTATATTCTTTTATTCCCAGTTTAGTGCCGATCTGGGCCAAGCTCTGGACCAACTCAGCCACGCTAATATCAGTCGGCATACGCCTCTTGATCAGGCTGATTTTTTGTTTATTGTCAATAATGTCTTGTTCCAGCTTAGGCACATAAGATTCATCTTTCTTTATTTTAGTAAAACTCGTTTCCATGGCGCTAAGCTGAGTATTTAAGGAACTTAACTGCTGGAATTGGCTCCGAAACAAAGAAAAATAGGCGCTGGCCAGGACTATTACAACGGCGGCCGCCATGATCGATAATTTAATTTTTGTGGTGAATCTAAACTGCATTATTTTTTAACCTCAGGTTTTTTGTCTTTTTCAGCGCTCTGGGTCAGCAGCTCACACTTAATGGCCCAGCTGACTCCTTTTTCTGTCCCGAGTTCAGCCAGCTTGGCGCCACTCAGTTCACAGGAACTGAAATGCGGCCACTGTTTAAGATTAAGCATAAACTCAGCCACTCCCACTGTTTTGGTGGATAAACCAACTATCTCCAGTTTCAGGTTTGGCGGGGGACCGGTCTTCTTTTTAGCCCCCTTACTTTTTTTGGCGGATATTGCCATCTGCTCGGGGATCTCCCCGGAAATGATCATTTCGCGGAACCATACTATAGACGGCATGGAAACGATCAATTCGTCCAACACCTGCGCAAAAGGCGGGGTAATGGTAAAAATATCTTCCAGTATCTCTTCCAGACTGGTTACTTCGGCCAGGGT
>CAZFDO010000207.1:0-2734 GCA_964517965.1 uncultured Clostridia bacterium | reverse complement strand
CATTTAAGAACATGCCTATTTCCTTTTCAGTACAAATTTCATTGGTACGCCATCCAGTTCGTATCTTTCCCTGATCCGGTTTTCCAGGTAGCGCAGGTAATTCTTCGGGAATTCTTCTGTTTCATTGGTCACTATCCTGAATACCGGCGGTGCTGAATCAATTTGTTCCAGGCTATAAAGGCGAATAACTCTTTTTTTGATTTGTCCTGCCGGCCGCCGGCTCTGGGCCTCAAAAAGTATTTCCTGCAGGGCAGTTTTATCGATCTTGATCTTATAACGGTCCTTGATCGCCACGATTTCCGGGATGATAGTATTTATCTTTTCCTTGGTTTTCGCCGATATCGGCAAGATCGCCGCGTAATGAAGAAAGCGCAGTTTCTCTCTTAAATATTTGGAATATTCGTCAAGCGTATTAGTGTCCTTTTCTATCAAATCCCATTTGTTCAAGATGATAATACAGGCGCATTTTCGCTGTTCAGCCATATCCGCGATACGCTGGTCCTGCTTGGTGATGCCGTTTTCCCCGTCTATCACCAGCAGCGCGATATCCGCCCTTTCCATGCTCCTGATAGCGCTCAGGATACTTAATAATTCGGCGATGTTTTTTTCTTCTTTGGCTTTTTTTATGCCCGCTGTGTCGATCAGGATAAACTTTTGCTCATCCTGTTCAAAGAATGTATCAATTGAATCACGAGTGGTGCCTGGAATAGCGCTGACAATGACCCGCTCTTCTTTCAATATGGCGTTGACCAGGGAAGACTTTCCGGCATTAGGCTTGCCGATGACCGCTACCTTGACTGCGTTGCTTTCCGGGATGGCCGCAGTTTTGCCTTTCTTCGGCAACAGCTGGCAGACTTTATCCAGTAAGTTATTTATATTGAGGCCGTGGCTGCAGGAAATATTAATAAAATCGTGGAATCCCAAACACTGGTAATTTGAATAGAAAATAGTTTCATCGTTGATGTGTACCGGATTATCAACCTTATTGATCGCCACGATCACCGGCTTTTTTGACTTGTGCAGGATCTTAGCGATAGCGCGTTCTTCATTCGTCGCTATGACCCGTGATTCTACCAGGAAGATGATCACGTCGGCGCTGTCTATGGCCAAGTGTACCTGGCTCTTTATCTCTTTTAGAAATTGGTCATTTTCATCATAATGATATCCTCCGGTATCGATGATCGTCAGCGGTTGTTTGTCCCAGGTTGTTTCACCGTATAGCCGGTCGCGGGTCAGTCCGGCGATCTCATGGACCAGGGCTTTTCTCCGGCCGATAAAACGGTTGAATAACGATGATTTACCGACATTTGGCCGGCCGACAATAGCTACTACTGGATTCACCCAGCCCTTCTTTTCTAGACTATTATGATTCAAGCTTACACCTCGAATAGAGTATATGAAGGGCGGGGTTCACTTTTTACCGCCTTCATTGTTGAGCAATTTTATTCCTGCCGCTGCGTAATTGATGCCACTGGCTACGGTGAAGATCACCGCTCCCCACCAGAAGATCTGGTTAATATACAGGGGAAATTGCAATAAGCTGAAAAAGATGGTCATCATCTGGAAAAAAGTGGTCAGCTTCCCCAGGAGACTTGGTGAAATGACCTTGATCCCGGTATAAATATAAGTCAATAGCCAGCCGCTGAATAAGATCACATCCCTACTGACGACAATGATCATGACCCATAAAGGGATGATGTTCCTGATGGCCAGGGTAATGAAAGTTGTGACCAGCAGAAGTTTGTCTGCCGCCGGGTCCAGGAATGTGCCCAGCGGGGTCAGCATTTTCTTTTTACGCGCTACCAGCCCATCCAGGTAGTCTGTAAAAATAGCAAAAACAAAAATTATAATGGCAATAGTATTCAGCTCTTTGCCGTTCGACAGCTTAATGACCCAAGCCGGGTTGAACAGCAGGATGATGAATATTGGGGTGAGCAATATCCTGAGTATGGTCAATTTGTTAGCCAGGTTCATACATTCCTCGCACGCAGGTATTTTTTTATTACATTATAGGTTTTTTTATCAACCAGGGCTTTAATCACTACGCCATCTGACAGGTACTCTTTTTTCAGGATATTGCCGCCGGCAAATAAATGTCCCACCAGTTTATACTTTTCATACGGTATGATAAAGCGCTTCTCCATCAGGTCTTTGGCCAGGAAAGACATTATCTGCCGGTACAATGTATCCAGATTCGTCTTTTTCACCGCCGAAATAAAGACCCCGTCAGAATGATTTCTCTGCAACCGCTGACTGCTTGATTGGTGTTTCAGAAGATCTAATTTGTTATATACATTGATCACTGGCTTATGCTGTAATCCAAGATCAGCCAGCACTTCATTAACCGTGGTGATCTGCTTTTCATATTCCGGGTGACTGGCATCAATCACGTGGAGTAACAGGTCTGCTTCTACTACTTCTTCCAGGGTGGCCCGGAAAGCCGCAACCAGTTGATGCGGCAATTTACGGATAAAACCTACCGTATCGGTAAAAAGGACTTTCTGCCGGTTGGGCAGTATCAACCGCCTGGTGGTCGGGTCCAGCGTGGCAAACAGTTTGTCTTCCACGAATACGCCAGCTCCGGTCATAGCATTCAAGAGCGTTGATTTACCGGCATTAGTGTATCCGACCAGGGAAATTATCGGCAGCGGAATATCTTGTCTCTTCTGGCGCTGCAATCAACGATATTCTTTTAGTTTGCTGATCTCTCTGCGGAGTTCAGCTATATGATCCC
>CAZFDO010000206.1:0-2794 GCA_964517965.1 uncultured Clostridia bacterium | reverse complement strand
TAATAAACGCACTGTTATTCTGCCTGAAGGAGAAGAAGAGCGTACCATTGAAGCTGCCGGCATCATCACTAAAGAAAAAATAGCGCGGATAATTCTCCTGGGTAATATTGATACTATTAAACACAAAGCCGCTGCTTTAAAAGTATCCCTTGAAAATGTGACCTTGATCGACCAAAAAAAGCATGCCCGTCACCAGGAATATATAAACCAGTATTTTGAACTGCGCAAGCACAAAGGGATCACCTTAGATGATGCGGCTAAGACCATGGCCAATCCTTTATACTACGGCTGTATGATGCTCCGTAATAATGAAGCCGATGGCGTGGTAGGAGGCGCACTGAATACCTCCGCCGAAACAGTCAAGGCTGGATTGTATATTGTCGGTTTAGCAGAAGGCAATTCAACCCTTTCCAGTTTCTTCCTGATGATCGTGCCAGACCCGTCTTTTGGCGTGAATGGAGCCCTGATGTATGCTGATTGCGGAGTGGTGCCGGATCCTTCACCCAGACAATTGTGCAACATAGCTTTGGCTACTGCCAGGAATACTAAATTATTGTTGAACGCAGAGCCAGTCGTGGCTTTGCTTTCTTTTTCTACCAAGGGCAGTGCCCAGCATGAAATGATAGATAAAGTTCTTAAAGCCTTGGCTCTCATCAAAGAGAAAGACCCCAGCCTGGCTGTAGACGGCGAGCTGCAGGGTGACTCTGCCCTGATCCCGGAGGTCTGCCTGAAAAAAGCGCCGGGGAGCTTGGTCGCCGGAAAAGCCAATGTGTTAATATTTCCTGACTTGAATGCCGGTAACATTGCTTATAAATTGACTCAGCGATTGGCCAAGGCAGAGGCCTATGGCCCTATTTTCCAGGGGTTGGCTAAACCAGTTAACGACCTGTCGCGCGGCTGTAGCACCATGGATATTGTGAATGTAACCGCGATTACGGCAATACAATAATAATAAGCGCATATAGCTTATGGCATATGGCAAAAGAAGAGGGAATAAAGAATGGTTCTGATGAAGAAAACAGGTACACACAAACGTTTGGGGGAAATGCTGGTAGAAACCGGCATTATCACCAGCGAGCAATTACAGGAAGCCCTGGAAGAGCAGAAAAAAAGCGGCGGCCGTTTGGGTCAGACTTTAATGGCGCTCGGTTATATCACTGAAGATGTGATGGCTGCTTTTGTCGGTAAACAGCTGGGTATTTCCTATGTTTCTTTGAGCGAATATGGGGAGATTTCCGGCGACGTAACCAAAATCGTACCGGAAAACATTTGCCGGCACCAAACCTTGGTGCCGATTTCCCTGGAAGAAAATGTTTTAACTATTGCGATGGCGGATCCGCTTAATGTTTTTACCGTAGATGATCTGCGGGTTATGACCGGGTATGAAATTAAGGTCGTGATCTCTTCCGAAGCCGAGATCAAGCAGGCTATCGAAAAATGTTATGGTAATAAAGGTTCCATGGAAGATATCTTAAAAACCATGGATGATGGCAAAGGCGGCGGAACATTAGAGGTGGTCCAGCAGCAGGAAGATCAGGTTGATATTGCCACTCTGGAAGCAGCCGGAGAAGAAGCCCCGGTGGTAAAGATCGTAAATTTGATCATGACCGGTGCGGTCAAATCCGGAGCCAGCGACATACACATCGAGCCGTTTGAGAAATCTCTGCGCACGAGGTACCGTATCGATGGTGTCTTACATGAGATATCATCGCCTCCCAAGAGATTAACCGCCGCCATTGTCTCCCGTATTAAAATTATGGCGAATCTGGATATTGCCGAACGTCGTCTGCCGCAGGACGGCAGGATCAAAGTGAAAGTGATCGGTAAGGAAATTGATCTGCGCGTCTCTATTCTGCCTACGGCTTTTGGCGAAAAAGTGGTGATGCGTATTTTGGATGCGTCGTCACTCTGCTTAGATCTGACCAAGCTTGGCTTTGAGCCGGATGTCTTGCCAATTTACCAAAAACATATTGAAATACCGTATGGTATCGTCTTGGTCACTGGCCCGACCGGCAGTGGGAAATCTACGACTCTTTATTCGTCTCTGAGCACTCTTAATTATCCGGACCGGAATATTATAACCATTGAAGACCCGGTCGAATATGTATTGGAAGGTATTAACCAGGTGCAGGCCAAACCGGATATAGGTTTAACCTTCGCTGCTGGTTTAAGGTCCTTTCTGCGGCAAGACCCAGATATTATCATGGTCGGTGAAATCCGTGACGCGGAAACAGCGGAAATTGCCATTAACGCAGCCTTGACCGGCCATTTGGTATTCTCTACCTTGCACACCAATGATGCCTCTGGCGCGGTTACCCGTTTAACCAATATGGGTATCGAGCCATTTTTGACTGCTTCTACCGTAGTTATGGTTATTGCCCAGCGCCTGGTCAGGGTGATTTGCGACAATTGCAAAGAAGATTATCAGGTCCCGGCCCAATTTATCCGTGATCTGGGGCAAAAGTATGAAGATGATAAACCCGTACTTTTATATCGCGGTAAAGGTTGCGATCGATGTACCAATACTGGTTATCGCGGCCGCCTGGCCTGTTATGAGATCATGGTGATCGAAGACGAGCTCCGCGATTTAGTTCTGGAGAGAGCCTCCACCCATTTGGTAAAACAAAAATCCCGCGAGCATGGCATGGTCACCTTAAGGGAAGCGGCGTTTCGAAAAGTGCTGAACGGGGTAACAACGGTGGAGGAAATGATGCGAGTGACTTTCGTCGATGCAGGCTGATAAATACAGTTGCTGGTTAAGAAACAGTCGCTAGTCGCTAGTTTCTAGTCGCTA
>CAZFDO010000205.1:442-2809 GCA_964517965.1 uncultured Clostridia bacterium | reverse complement strand
CGCGGCGCCTTTTGTATCTCTTGAGTTCATTCAGGCAGAAATTAGTCGCTAAGCGGAAAAGCCAGGAAGAGAACTTCCCTTCTTCATGATAATTTGGAAGTTCCTGATAAGCTTTTAGGAATATCTCCTGCGCATAATCTTCCGCCCGGGTTCTGTCCCCGGTGAAACGATAAACAAAATTAAGCAGAGCCCGCTGATAAGCCTTGATGATCTCGGCAAATGCTTCCCGCTCACCATTCTTAAATCTGGAGATTATCTCAGGAATATTCTCTTTTAGCATAGGAATATTATAACACAGCCTTAAACTATCCGCTATATTTTCAATCGATCAAATTGCTTATCTATTACCCGCAGTGTCTGATGAAGTATTGTTAGGGAGTGTTTAATAGACAGAAAATTTGCCTCATACGGTGAAGGTGAGAGATATATTCCGGCGACTAACAATCCCTGATAAAATATTTTAAATCTATTATTATCACATTTCTGAAGATTCGCTTGATCATTAATCTCCTGTTCGCTAAAAAACAGAGAAAACATTGAACCGAGAGCATTTACCGTAAACCCTTTTCGCCGGCCCAGGGCTTTTAATTCACTAGTAAAATCATTCGCTAAGCTATTTAACTTTTTATAGAAATCTTTTTTAGACACTTCCTTTAAAACAGCTATCCCAGCGGACATGGCCAGGGGATTCCCGGAAAGTGTTCCTGCCTGATATACTGGCCCGTCAGGCGCCAGGAGATTCATTATTTCTCTTTTCCCGCCAAAAGCCCCAACTGGAAAGCCGCCGCCAATGATCTTTCCCAGACATGTGAGATCCGGCTTAATGCTAAAATAGCCTTGCGCTCCATCTAACTGTAAGCGAAACCCGGTAATTACTTCGTCAAAGATCAGTAAAGAAGCGTTCTGGTTAGTAATATCTCTGAGGAATTGCAAAAAGCCTGGCTGGGGCAGGATTACCCCCATATTGGCGGGAACAGGTTCGACTATCAGTGCGGCTATCTCTTTCCCATACTTAGCAAATACTGCTCTTACTGCTGCCTGGTCATTAAAAGGTAGACTTATCGTCTGTTGTAATATTTCCGGCGGCACTCCCGCGGAATAGCTTTGTTTCAGCTTGTTCAGTCCGGATCCGCCATTAAGGAGCAGATGATCGGCATGGCCATGATAACAACCGTCAAACTTGACGATGATCTTTCTGTGGGTAAAGGCCCTGGCCAGCCGTAACGCACTCATTACTGCCTCAGTGCCAGAGTTCACGAAACGTATCTTTTCAATAGAGGGAACAGCACTGATAATTCTCCTGGCCAGCTCTGTTTCAACCAAAGTCGGAGCGCCGTATGAAATTCCCCTGCTTAAAGCGGCTCTTGCCTGTCTATTTATTGCTGGATTATTATGCCCCAGAATATGTACGCCCCAGGACAGGCAATGATCAATATAGGAATTATTATCAATATCTACAATATACGGGCCGGCTGCCTTTTTAATAAATAACGGTGGCCGGCCAATGCTCCTAAACGCACGCACCGGGCTGTCAACCCCGCCTGGGATATACTTGCTTGCCTCCTGATATGCTTGCCGTGATTTCTTATCGTTCATGTTTTAATTTCCTCAAGATCTCCGGCGTAAAATATGAAACTATCCTATCAGCTCCGGCGCGTTTTATAGATAGCAGAGTTTCTTCTATTATCGCTTCGGCTAATATTTTATTCTCAATGGCGCTTTTGATCATCTGATATTCGCCGGATACATTATAGGCCACGATCGGTATTTTAAATTTTGCCCTGGCTCGCGCGATAATGTCCAAATAACTGAGCGCCGGCTTGATCATTATCTGGGCCGCTCCTTCTTCAATGTCAGCGGTGATCTCCGCCAAAGCTTCTTTGGCATTGGCCGGATCCATCTGGTAGTCCTGGCGATCACCGGTTTTCGGCGCGCAATCAGCGGCCAAACGGAACGGGCCATAAAAATTCGAGGCGAATTTAGCCGCATAAGCCAGTATTCCTGTTTGCCGGAAACCGGCTTTATCCAGAGCCTGCCGAATTATTAGTACCTGCCCATCCATCATCGCTGAAGGAGCCACCAGATCTGCTCCAGCTCTGGCGTGACTGAACGCGATCCTGGCCAGGATAGCGCAGGTTTTATCATTTTCCCCAATATGGCAGTGGCCATCATTTGTATATGAACACAAACAAACATCAGTGATTATTTCTAATTTTGAATATTTCTTTTTTAGCAAAGGTATGGCCGACTGCACAATCCCATTGTCCGCGTAAGACTGTTCAAGGCCTTTTTTTTCAGGAACTCCAAACAACAAAATTGATTTCAAACCATGGCCAATAAGAGAGTTCAACTCGGCGATCAGCTTGT
>CAZFDO010000205.1:0-432 GCA_964517965.1 uncultured Clostridia bacterium | reverse complement strand
CCCGCTCATGGATGGTATCTCTTGCTTAATATTTTTGCCGGGGACAATGAAAACAGGCCAGATAAAATCAGCTGACTTTAAAAAAGTCTCCCTGTATTTTAAGCGCATTTCTTCATTAATTCTATGCTGGCGAAATCGTTTAAATATCATAATCGGACTCCATTACTGAACAAATTAATTCAACGTATATGCTAATCGCAAACTTATCCGTAATTATTCCGCCGTCAAGCGGGATTTAGCGGATTTCGAAACCAATTACGCGGATTATAGACAAATTGGAGATATATGATCAGCATTATTAATTGTTTCTATTATTTCTTTTACTCGGCCCTGGATATCAGGGAATGACACTATTTCCGTTACCATGGCTACAGACCTTGCTCCATGACTTAATACTTCCGGAAGATTGGAAAGCTTAATCCCGCCGATAGC
>CAZFDO010000204.1:0-2812 GCA_964517965.1 uncultured Clostridia bacterium | reverse complement strand
GGGGGTGCCTCAGGGGCTGGAGCCGGAGCTGCCTCAGGAGCCGGAGCTGCCTCAGGAGCCGGAGCTGCCTCAGTAGCCGGAGCCTCTGGAACTGCCTCCTCCTTCTTCTGGCAACCAACTGCTACGGCCAAAGACAACGCCATTACTAGCACAAGAAGAAAAGATAAAAACTTACGCATACCTTATCACCTCTTTTCTTTTACAGATTTTGCTTTTCGCAACGATTACCGCCAACTATTGACGATCTACTATTTCTTCCGTCATAATTTATTTTTGAAATTCTAGATAAGTCTGAATGAAATGTCAATAAAAAATCACCGCAAGCTACAAGAAATGATTTATGCGGGCTTGCAGCAAGGTTTTATCGGGAGATTCGCCACGACGAATTCGCTGGTATAAATTTTTTAATTACCAATAAAAAGAAAGAAATCAATGTGTTATGAACAAAAACAGCCATCCGTCCCTCACTTAGTTAAATTTTTTGAACCCGGATCATTTCTCACCCAAGGGACCGATATATATTTATGCAATAAAATCCGACGGTTACATTTATGGCCCTTTTTGGCATGAACGTTGCAACTATCTTATTATCGAGTAAAAAACCTTTCTCCTTATCCGTAGAACAGCCGGGATGATCAGCCGCCCGGCTGTTCTTTTTTATACACAGCGACATAAAACACCACTAAGCCCCAATTAAAAAACTCAATATCGGTTAAATAGATTGACGAATAAAAAAAATCCCTTATATAATTGGTAAAAAGCTGTAAAATAAAAAATTCGTCACGGCGGACAACTGGACCTGTTACAACGCCGTCAACTTACTCTAAAAAAGCGACCGACGATATGGAAAAACAAAAAATACTGGCCGTAGATGATGATCCGTTTATTCGGGCCCTCCTGGCAGAGATTATGGACAAGCTGGAACACGAATGTGATGTGGCTGAAGATGGCCTGGCTGCCCTGGATAAACTAGCCGCCGGTTCTTACACCATCGTGATCACAGACATAAAAATGCCCCGTTTGGACGGGGTTGAATTAACCAAAAGAATAAAAGAAAAGTACAACAACACAGATATAATAGTTATTACTGCCTACAATGCAGACTACAAATGCACCGACGTAATAAGGGCTGGGGCCAGCGATTTTATATCCAAGCCTTTTAACGTAGATGAGCTGGAAGCCAAAATTAACCGCATCATTCGTGAAAGAACCTTGCGCCATGAATTGGAAACCCTTTCTATAAGGGATGAACTAACGAATATCTATAACCGGCGACATTTCAACGTCAAACTGGAAGAGGAATCTTACCGGGCGTACCGCCAGGGCTACAATCTATTTCTTATCCTTATGGACATAGATGACTTTAAAGACTTTAACGATCAAAAGGGCCATCAAGAAGGGGACATTCTACTTCACAAACTGGGCGAGGTAATCCTGTCTTCCGTGCGCGAAAACGTGGACTGGGGATTTAGATACGGTGGGGATGAATTCGCTGTTATTGTCACTCAAGCCAGTGCAGACCAGGCCAAGAAGATAGCCGAACGTATCCGGACAAAATACAATGCTGAACACCTGGAGCCAACTTCCTTGAGCATTGGCCTGGCTAAGCTCATCTACAACCCCAGCCTAACCCCACAAGAAAATATGGATATCCTCATCCGTGCCGCAGACAAGGCCCTTTACAGCGCAAAAAGCGCAGGAGGCGATCGAATTACTTTAGCCGAAGTTTAAAAAAGGCGCCTTGCCCGGTGCCCTGAAGGGAAAAGACAAAATGCCCACGTATGAATATCAATGTATGAAATGCAATGAAGTCTTCACGGTAGTGTTAAGCCTTGCGGAACATGAAAAGAAAAAAGCCTCCTGCCCAAAATGCAAAAGTAAAAAGGTCAAACAGCAGATTAGTCACTTTATGACCAAGACTTCCAGAAAAACCTAGATAAGTGATTGGAATGGACAGGCGAGCCGAACATCCTTCTGAAGGCTGAAAGCTGATTTCTGATAGCTATCGTGCGGCTGCCGGGCTTCGTGTGAACAATACAGCCTCCCGGAAATTCAAGGTCCCGCTATAAATTGCCCTACCCGTAATAACTCCTTCTACGCCGTAATCTTCTATGGCTGTGATTTTTTTAATATCATCCAGTGTCGAAACCCCGCCGGCGACGTAGATAGGCACGCCTACCGAACGGGCCAGATCTTTTGTGGCCTCAATATTGGGGCCGGTCTGCATACCATCGCGTTTGATATCGGTAAAAATGATGGCCCTTACCCCAAAGTCTTCGTATTTTTTGGCCAGCGTCAGGACATCGGTATCCGTTGTCTCTGTCCACCCTTCGATAGCCACTTTTCCATCTCTGGCATCGATTCCAACCACAATCCTGCCCGGAAAGATGCGGCACATCTCCTTCACCAGGTCTGGATTTCTGTGGGCTACCGTGCCCAGAATGACCCTATCTACACCCCAGGAAAGATATGCCTTAATGGTCTCACTATCACGGATACCGCCACCAACCTGCACCGGTATTTTTAACGCCGAAAGGATATTTTTGATACTTTCGTGGTTTACCGGTCTTTGGGTTACAGCGCCGTCTAAATCCACAATATGCAGCAATTCTGCCCCATCCGATTCCCATCTCAGCGCCATCTCCACCGGGTTGTTGGAAAATACCGTTTCCTGAGCCATATCGCCCTGTCTCAGGCGAACACATCGGCCTTGTTTCAAGTCTATTGCCGGCACAACAATCATAACGTTATAGGTTGGAGGCTCTTGCAAAATTGTCTGTCATCCCCGAATGATTCTATCGGGGATATGGTT
>CAZFDO010000203.1:0-2815 GCA_964517965.1 uncultured Clostridia bacterium | reverse complement strand
GCATGATGACGGCGGTTATTTGGCGCTTGGATCAAGTAACCATATAAACCCGCAGATAAAATACGATAATATTTCAGGTACAGTCGATGCAACTCCCGTCCCCGAACCAGCTACCATGCTGCTGCTAAGTTCCGGCCTAATCGGTATGGCGGGGATTAGGAGGAAGTTTAGAAAAAGGTAACACTTATCCAAATTATTCTCAAGGCAGGGTCAGCGGTGGCTCTGCCTTTTTTATGGACTACCGGAGCGCCACTTCGCCCCCCATCCACCCAGGTGTCTGTTGGCAGCGTGCTTCCGGGCACCAAAAACTAAAAAAGTTCCAGATAACTGGCTATAACCCTTCCGCCGCGGGCGGATGCCAGGTGGTATGGAGACTGTGGAAGAGAATCCCCTGGTTACCCGATTAGATTTTATTCTCTAAAATGGTAAATAAAATAAGGTCGGTATCAATTTTGTATTTTCTTCAAAATATTCAAGAAATTCTAATAAAATGAATAACCACATAAAAAAACTGGCATGAACCATTGAGCGAAAAAAAACCTTTGGGTAAATTTCGAATTTGTTTTTTGACCAATAGTTATTGAAGTTTGGGATAATTCGTTTAACTTTTTTGCAGTATTCAGCGTATTCATTTCCAAATAATTCAAAGAGTCTTGCTTCTTCTCCTTTGATAACAAAGTAGTAGTTATAAATAAAAAAAGGCATGATTATAAAAAGAAGTATTAATTTCCCCGAGCTAAGAATGATTCCAACTGCACCGAAAAAAGAGAACACATACAGAGGATTTCGCCATATAGAATATGGCCCATCCTGACATAATTCTTCATCTTTTCTTCCTCCGATGTAAACGGTAGCCCAGATTCGTCCAAGGGTTGCAATAACTATCAATACATATCCGGATAATTCTAGAATTTCATATGAAAGTGACCCTTCGTAACCTGATTTTGAAAATAGAATTATTGAGATGAAAATTAATCCAATTAACCAACTAAATCCAAGTCTGTATCTTTCAGCTGCTGTATGCACGGTGTTCCTTTACTTTTCGTCCTTCAGGCTCTTGTCCTTCAGCAAGGCAGCGAGATTAGCGAACGACCTGTAAGTCGAAGGTGGTTCCGGCTCGCCTCCCGGCGTTGGACCGTCATACCATTCCGCATCCAAATATCGTGAGTGTTCATTGTCATGACAATAGAGACACAGCAGCTCCCAGTTGCTGCCATCAGGCGGATTGTTATCGTGGTTGTGGTCCTTATGATGGACCGTCAACTCACGAAGTCTTTTGCCCACGAATTCACGCCCGCACCGCGCACAGATCCACGGGAAAATCTTGAGGGCTCGCTCCCGATAGGTCTTCTGCCGACGCTCTCGGTCGCGGCGAGCTTCAGCAATGATCTGATCCTGCCTGTCGCCCTCTGTTTGTGTCTTCTTCAGTGACATATGCACACTCTCCAGCCCTCGCCGTCAGGCCATAGCCTTGTTCAATCTTTTGGGAAAAGACAGGGAGGTTTCGTATGTGGATGCCCTTCGTCTTTTAAGAAGTACCTGTGGTATTCTTCCTCCGCCAGGTGTTTTTTTAGTGTTCCAGTTACAAAGTCAACTATCTCTGAGACCTCGGTATCGCTTAGTCGTTTCACCAGAAGATGCATAAGCTCGTCATCAGTAAACTTTTGCAGGTACGCAATGAGGGACTTTTCATCCAGTTCCCGGCTTAAGCCAAAGGCTATCCGGCCTTCATCAAATGTATTCACAAATTCATGTCTGTGTCTGCCCATATAAGTAAAGAGCCTCCGTTGTCGTATTATCGCTACCTTACCGGTAGAGGTCTTCTATCTCTTCTTGAAATGTTGCGGCGATGGCCGCCCTTTTCTTTTTTAAGGTAAAGGTCAAAAGGCCGCTTTGTGCAGTCCATTCTTCCGGGATTAGCTTAAACCTGATAATCTTTGCCCATGGCCCAGTGCTTTCTTTTTTATTGTGGAGTCGATCTATCTCATTTTTGATAAGCTGGACAATCTCAGGATATTCTATCAATTCTTCTTTATCACTGCAACGTATGTTATGTGCGTGGCAATAGTCCTCGATAGCTTGCCTATACGGTACTATGAGTGCGCCCAGATGTTTCCGGTCCTGTCCGACAATGATGACCTGAGATATGAAAGGACTTAGAGACAGGGCGGTTTCTATAGGTTCCGGTTCGATGTTTTCACCGCTTAAGGGGACGATAGTATCCTTGGCTCGGCCGGTGATGATGATATCCCCTTGCGGGGTCAGCATGCCGAGATCGCCGGTATTCAGCCAGCCATTTTTGAGTACCTTGTCTGTGGTCTCCTTGTCCTTAAAGTATCCCTGCATCACCTGAGGCCCCTTTACCCAGATAATCCCGGCCTTGCCGGGCGGGACGGGTTCCTCAGTTTCGGTCAGTATTTTTATCTCTGTTTCGGGTATCGGTCTTCCCGCGCTGCCCTTAATGTTGGCTTCCGGCCGTCTTATGGTGAGGACTGGCGAGGTTTCTGTCAACCCGTAGCCGTTGAGAAGGGTTACTCCTATCATTTCGAAAAAATCATCGAGATGGGGCGGCAGGGTTCCTCCTCCGCTCACCGCTATCCTTAACTCGCCGCCCAGGTTGTTTCGCACGGTTTTATATATCAGCCGGTCAGCCAGAAGGTGGAGTGGAAGGTACATGAACCGCCTGGATTTTATGAAGTTTTTGCCGGCCGTAAGCAATAAGCTGATCAGCTTATAATATTTTTCCTTTTTCAATCTGTCCATTACCCCCTGATAAAATATCTCCCACAGCCTGGGCACGCCTGCTATGAAATTT
>CAZFDO010000202.1:0-2865 GCA_964517965.1 uncultured Clostridia bacterium | reverse complement strand
GAAAAGCGAAAGATAGAAGGAAGAAAAAAAATGCTGTATTTTTTAGGACAGAGTTTTTTTAAATTATTATTTACTATATTTTTCCGCAGCAAAATTTTGGGCGCAGATAATATTCCCCATGACGGGCCGGCCCTGATCTGCGCTAATCACCAGAGCTTTATCGATCCGCCGTTGGTTGGTTCTGCCGTAAAACGGCCGATCCACTATATGGCGCGGCACGACTTGTTTACCGTGCCGGTGCTGGGGTGGCTTATTGCCCGGGTAAATGCCTTCCCGGTAAAACGTTCCGGCGGCGGTGATCCGGCTGCTTTTAAAAATATATTCCGCCTGCTGGAAGAAAAAGAAATTGTTTTGCTTTTCCCTGAAGGTACCCGCAGTCGTGACGGGAACCTGCAAAAATCATTACCCGGGGCTGGCTTGATTGTTTACCAGGCCAGGGTTCCGGTCATACCTTGTTATGTCCATGGTTCAAGAGATGTATTACCCCGGGGCAGCAGTTTTCTGCATTTTCATCAACTCACGGTAACCTTCGGAAAACCGATCGATTTCAGCGCATATTACCAGCGCGAAAAGTCTAAGGACCTGTACCGGGAAGTGAGCGCCAGAATAATGAGCGAGATCGCCGTCTTGAAAGCGCAGCCGCATGATTAAAATAATATTGGCTAAACACGCAGGTTTTTGTTTTGGCGTTAAACGCGCGGTGAAGCTGGCGTTGGAAACCGCCGCCGAAAACAAGAATAACAAAATATCAACTTTAGGTCCGCTGATCCATAATCCGCAAGTGATCCAGGAGTTGAAGGGCAAAGGTATCATCGATATAGCCAGCCCGCAAAAAGTCCTCTCCGGCATAGTGATAGTCTGCTCTCATGGCATGCATCCCCTGGTTTTAAAACAGATCAAGCAAAAGAAGGTCAAGATAGTTGATGCGACCTGTCCGTTCGTAAAGAAAATAGAAAAGATCGTGAAGAAACTCAAGAAAGATAAATATGACGTGGCTATTGTCGGCGATAGAGAACATCCGGAAGTAAAAGCTATCACCGGCTATGCCGGTAAAAAAGTCATCCTGATAGAAAACCTTGAGGCGGCCAGGAAATTGCCGCGGTTGAAGAAAGTCGGAGTTGTCGCCCAGACGACGCAATCATTGAAAAACTTTAAAGAAATATGCCAGGAGCTGAAGCAAAAAACCGAGCGCCTGAAGATATTTAATACTATTTGCGATGCTACCCAAAAGCGGCAGGAAGAAGCCGTGCGTGTCGCCAGGGAAGTGGATAAAATAATAGTTATCGGAGGCTACAATAGTGCAAATACCAAGCGGTTAGCGAAATTATGCCAGGAGCTGGGCAAGCCCACCCTGCATATAGAACAAGCCAGGGACCTGGATATTAATTTTTTAAAATATACCGGCAGCGTAGGGGTTTTGGCCGGGGCGTCTACACCTGATTGGATAATAAGAAACGTGATCGCACTAATAAAACTAACGGAGGAATCATAGGTATTATGGAAATGCAGAACGATTGGATGGAAGAAGCTCTGAAAACGAGCGAAGAACGTTCCCATGAAGGCGATATTGTCGCCGGCAAAATTGTGGGTGTCACTAATGAAGGATTGGTAGTAGATGTCGGTTTGAAAAGCGAGGGCTTGATACCGATCAGTGATTTTGATAAAGGTGAGCAGGATTTTAAAATTGGCGACCCGATAGAGGTTCTTCTGCTCAGGAAAGAATCAAAGAACGGGCAAGTGATTCTGTCCTACCAGCAGGCCCAGGAAATCAGGCATTGGGATAAACTGGAGCAAGCTTATAAAGAGAATAATACTCTGGATGGAATAATAAAAAGAAAAGTAAAAGGCGGAGTTAATGTAGTAGTGTTCGGCCAGGAAGTATTTATGCCGGCCAGCCAGGTAGGTTTGTCCTTTATCAAAGACCTGGATACCATGATCGACCAGGCAGTGCGGGTCAAGATCATTAAGTTTGACCGGATGAAAATGAATTTGGTAGTGTCCCAAAAAGTGATACTGGAAGAAGAAATGCGCCAAAAGAAGGAAGCGCTCTGGACCGAATTGCAGGAAGGGCAAATACGCAAAGGCTGGATTAAAAATATTACCGAATTTGGAGCCTTCATTGACCTGGGGGGCAGTGAAGGATTATTACATATAAATGATATCAGTTGGGGTAAAGTGAAAAAAGTCAGCGATATCCTGAAATTAAAAGAAGAAATTGAGGTGAAAGTCCTGCAGGTTGACCGGATCAATGAAAAGATTTCCCTGGGTTTAAAACAACTGGTCCAGGATCCCTGGCTCAGCGTAAAACAGAAATATCCGGAAGGCGCTGTAGTTACCGGGAAAGTAGTATCACTGGCAGAATTCGGAGCCTTCGTAGAGCTGGAAGAGGGCATAGATGGCCTGATACATGTGTCCGAGATGTCCTGGGTAGAATATGTAAAGCATCCTTCTAAAATAATGAAAGTAGGAGATGTGGTCCAGGCTAAAGTGCTGGTCATCGATGAAGAAAAAAGAAAAATATCGCTTGGCTTAAAACAGGTCCAGCCGAATCCCTGGGCCAGTGCCGCCGAGAAGTATAAAACAGGCTCCCGGGTAACAGGCGTAGTCTCCCACTTGGCGCCGTTTGGCGCTTTCGTTAAACTGGAAGACGGCATCGAAGGGTTGATCCATGTAAGCGATCTTTCCTGGCAGGAAAAAATAAGCCATCCCAAGCAAATATTAAAAGAGAATGACAAAGTAGAGGCGCTAGTATTGAGAGTAGACGCCAAGGAAGAAAAACTGTCGCTGGGCTTTAAACAACTGCAGAATAACCCAACCGCTGGTTACAAGGTTGGAGAAATTATTGAAGCAGAGATAACGGAGATT
>CAZFDO010000201.1:0-2879 GCA_964517965.1 uncultured Clostridia bacterium | reverse complement strand
TGTAACATTAGCCGCTGCTTCAAATGTTTTCTCCCGTCTTCTCGTGACCCCGATTACTACTTCCTCAAAAAGCATCTGCTCTTCGGTCATATCCTCCTGGGCAAATACTTTAGGATTTATTAACACGCTTATAGCCGATAGCAATACTATCAACCTCAACACTTTTAACATTTACTTTCCTCCCTATCCCTTGTGCCCTAGTTTACCAAAGATAACTGACTTTTACCTCATAGTACTCAGGATTTATTTCTTGAAAATGGCCTGGATCCATGGCACTGCCGGTTCCAAAATGGGAGTTCAATACATTTTTCCCGACTATACTTAAGGCTATCCCCGGCTTGAAAATATCCCTAAAATTAGCCGCCAAGTCAAGTTGCGCTCCACCGGTGAAATCATAACCAGACCAGCCGCCGCCATTCAGATCACCGCGCACTTGGATCTTCTGATGCACTTTATAAACACCGGATAGGCTGCAATGGCTATTTAGATCATAGTAACTACCTACACTAATATTATATCTGGGCACTGAAGATTTATTGAAATCAGAATCAATTTCTGTATCAATAACACCAGTCCCGCCAGCCAATCCCGGCACTATGTTGGCAATTTTATTCTTTAATAGCTGACTGCCGGAAATAAAGCCCCCCATATTTTTCCAGTCATAGGAGACATTAGCCTCAACTCCTTTGACCTGATGATCTCCAACATTAAAGAACCCACGCAACTGACCAGGCACGATACTCGGCCAGGAAGTTCCGGTATATACAAAATTTACAAAATCATACAGGGTCGCTTGATAATAACTCGTGAGAACTTTCATGTTTTTAATTGGTTTCCAATCTATGACCAACTCGGTTGATTCAGAAGTTGTAGCCTTTTGAGAGCCTCGTTTATCCATATTGATCTGCTCAGAGTATCTTTCTGTAGTATTTAACCGGGTAAAAGCTTGTTGATATATTCCCTTCACGTAAATATTTGCCAGAGGATTATATACTACCGCCAATTTTGGAAAAAACCGATGAAGTTTTTCTCGCTCATCCCGGAACTGATCCCCGGGATTGAATTCTCCGACATACCGGCCACCGGCAGTAAAACTTAATTCTTTCAGGATATCATATTTAGCATCAAGATAGGTCTCCACCGCCGCAATATCATTACCCATTTCAGTGAAGGTGGGCAGGAATTCAGGGGGATCAATTACGTTACCGGTCCCCGGTGTATTCGGGTCCCAGTTCTTGGTCCAGGGATTCCAAGAAACAGTAGGCCCGGAGCCCTGCGGACTCCATACTCCTACCTGCGCCCCAAAAATAACGCTCAACCTGTCCAGCGGCGTGATCAATAGATTGGAATCTAATTCATATCTTTTCTCAGCTTTCATTTCATAAGTATCAGGCAGATCATTTGGCTCAAAATGAAACACATCATACATCTGGTAAAAATTGTTGAACCGTATGGTAGTGGTCCAATCCGTATTATTGAAATAATCCGGCTTTTTTATTAGCGCATTTACATCATCGGCATAATTTTCAATATATTTTTTTCGGTAACTGCCGTCATAGTTGGTAATATGCCTGACCACTCTTTCTTCTAAACGACGGTAGGCTAGAGCAAATTCCTTATAGGTTAAGTTAGCAAAAACCTGGTAATCAGGAAGAGGATTAACCAGATCTGCCCCATCCACTATTTGTGAAGTCACTGTACCCCATCCTTCAGAAGATCTCCAGGCACCTCTATAATAGGCAGTATTAAGTAAAAATTGATAGCTCAGGTCACTATTAGGATTCTGAACATAATTAATATTATACCGGGCCATGCCAAATTTGCCAATCACCAGGCTGGTCTTTGCACCAGTAAATTGTTCCGCCCCTTTATGGATGATATTGATCGTACCCTGGGTACCCTGCCCGCCCCAAACAGAGGTATTAGGACCTTTAATGATCTCTATCTTTTCCACATCATCAAAAGTATTCGGCCAATTATTCTCACCTAACCCCAAAAAGGTCGGGAAAAGCATGCCATCATAAAGGAACAAGATCTTATCGTTGGCATAACCAGAGACACCTCTTAATACCAGTACCTCATCAGCTCCCTTCCAAGTGTGCCAGCCGCCTTCCAAAACCTCAAACAGATCATTGATATTCCTGATCGCGTATCGTTCTAAAAACTTTCCCGGGATAACCGTAACATTAGCTGCAGCGGCAAATGTCTTTTCCTTCCTTTTAGTGACCCCAAACACTATTTCTTCAAACAAAATTTGTTCTTCCGTCATTTCATCAGTTGTCGTCCCGGCATAACTACTGCCGACCATGAAAACCATCAGTACAATTGCCATAATCATCTTCTTTATCATTCAAATTTCTCCTTTGCTGTATCCTATTAAAAAACCCGAATAAAGGACATAATCCTTTATTCGGGTTTTTAAATCTGATACAAATATATTATCGCTGAACATGTTTGCTAAGCGCATACGATTTTTATATCATAATGCGACATAGAATATCAACTGAAATTTATATATACTTTAGCCCAAAATCTCCTTCAGATCTTGATCCGGCGTAGTGATGGGCTTTATATTAAACTTATCCACAAGCACCTGCAATACATTTGGCGTGATGAAAGCCGGCAAGGTTGGGCCCAGTCGAATATTCTTTATCCCTAACGACAACAAGGTCAATAAAATGCATACGGCTTTTTGTTCATACCATGACAGTACCATTGACAGCGGCAAGTCATTCACACTGCAATTAAAAGCCGCGGCCAAAGCAGAAGCGATCTGTATCGCTGAATAGGCATCATTGCACTGGCCGCAGTCCAATAAGCGCGGAAAATCACCGATCGTGCCAAAATCCAGGCGGTTAAACCTGAACTTTCCGCAGGCC
>CAZFDO010000200.1:0-2896 GCA_964517965.1 uncultured Clostridia bacterium | reverse complement strand
AATTGCGTAGCGGTCTATGAAGCGGCTGATAATGGTGAAGATTTTATTATAAAAGACATTAACAAAAGTTGTGAACGCATAGAAAAAGTAAGGAAGGAAGACGTCATCAACAAAAGCGTATTAACTGTATTCCCGGGAGTAAAGGATTTTGGTTTATTTGACATATTCAGGAAGGTGTATCAAACAGGTCTCCCGGAACATTTCCCTATTTCGTTATATAAAGACAACCGGATATCTGGCTGGAAGGATAATTTTGTTTATAAACTGCCGTCCGGAGAGGTGGTGGCAGTATATGATGATGTGACTGAAAAGAAGCAGGCCGAAGAAAAGCTAAAAGAAATTATTTTAAAACTGCAAAAAACACTGGAAGGCACCATAAACGCCTTGGCTATTACCACGGAAAACAGGGATCCCTACACTGCGGGCCATCAAAGACGGGTCGCTGACCTGGCTTTTCATATTGGCCGGGAGATGGGCTTGCCTGAAGAACAGGTACGAGGATTGAAGTTTGCCGGCATGGTCCATGATATCGGTAAGATTTCCATACCACTGGAAATTTTGAACAAGCCGGGGAAACTTAGCGTGGCTGAATTTACCCTGATCAAAGGCCATAGCCAGGTCGGGTATGATATCCTGAAAGATATTGAATTTGGCTGGCCTATTGCCCAGATCGTCTTGCAGCATCATGAAAGAATGAATGGATCAGGCTATCCAAGAAATATCAGTGATGGAGATATTTTACTGGAGTCAAAAATAATCGGTGTGGCAGATGTCGTAGAGGCCATGGCTTCTGACCGTCCGTATCGCGCCGCTTTAGGGGTCGACGCTGCTTTGGCCGAGGTCAACGATAAAAAGGGCGAGCTGTATGACAGCCAGATCGTCGATATATGCAATAAGTTATTCAAGGAAAAAGGATATAAATTAGACTAGTGAGGGTAGTGACGCCGAGGTAGCTCCCCGCTAAGGCGGGGCAGGGAGCAGTCCGATGACCATCGGACAGGTCGTAAAAAATTAATGTTATGCCCACGTAGCTCAGCTGGTAGAGCAAGCGCTTCGTAAGCGCTAGGTCGTCAGTTCAATCCTGACCGTGGGCTTTGTTTTTAGATTAAGGAGAAATACCGAATGGCAGTAATGAAAGCCCCACCCTTTTCTTTTTCCGCAAAAATCATGAATTTCACCATGTATTTCTGCATTTTAGCCGTGGCCTTGGCTTTTTACCTGATCACCTATGATTCTTGCCAGATCAAGATCACCATTATGCAGATAGGCGGAGCTATTATCCTGGCGACCTGGCTGTTGCGGGCAATACAGGATGGCAAATTTACCAGGCAGAGGCTGCGCTGGGATTTACCGGTATTGCTATATTTGCTCTGGGGGATCATGGTCTTTCTCAAGACCCCGTATAAAACCTCTTATTCAGTTGTTGATGAATTTATCCGGCTCATTTATTATACCGGTATATACCTGGCGGCCAGTGATTATTTCAGCCAGGACCGTAAGCTGGGAGTAGTAGCTAATTTTCTGCTGGTGACAGTAGGCTGCACCATCCTCTATGGTTTCATGCAGCTCTCCGGGACAGACCCGTTCGGCTGGAGCGGCGCTTTCAGTACGCGGGTGTTTTCCACCTTTGGCAATCCCAATTTTTATGCGGCCTTTCTTGTCCTGACCGGTCCGTTAATATTAAGTTTTTTATTTAAGACCAAAAACAGAACAGCTCGAATCTGGTATGGCCTGCTTTTTACCGCCAATACTGCCAGTCTTTTTATTACCGGCAGTAAGGGCGGATGGCTGGGCATAGCCGGTTCCATGTTCTTTTTTACCATGCTGATGGTGAAATATGTCGTCCATAGCCGGCGGATGAAAATATACCTGGTCACCTTTACCCTGGCCGCTATTTTGGTCAGCGCCTTTGGCGTATACCGGTATTCAATGCAACGCAAAGATTCTCTCTATTTCCGCCTCCTGACCTGGCGCAGTACCATCCATATGATCAAGCTTAATCCAGTTGCCGGCAATGGGCTGGGCACCTTTCGGCTGATCTATCCGTCGTATCGGGACCGGGAAATATTCCGCATCGAAGGCAAACACCAGACAGAGACCCAGCACCCGGAAAATGAATACCTGGAGATCATCAATGACCAGGGACTTATCGGTATAGGGTTATATCTTTGGCTGCTTGGCACTATTTTGACCCGGGGCCTGGCGCGCATTAAGGGCTATCTGGCCCAAACCACGGTCATCAAGAAAAAGGACCGGACTGAATACCAGCTCCAGCCTCAGGTATATTATTTGATCGGATTTATTGCCGGATTATTGGGATTGTTAGCGCATAATCTATTCTGCGTGAATTTAAGATTTGTTTCCAGCGGATTTTATTTCTGGCTGTTTTTAGGGGTCATTGGCGGGGCTTTTATTCCTGCTCCGGCTGACGTCAAACCAGGCACTGGCCAGGAAGAGCCGCCACGGGCCTGGTGGTGGCAGGCCGCTGTGAAAATATTTATTGTGATCTTCACGATTCTTTCCATTATTGTTTATAGCCGTTTTTTTATGGCAGACATTCACCATAATATCGGGATTGCCTATTCTAAAATGCGCAACTGGGATGAAGCTATCAAAGAGTTCCAGACCAGTATCAGCATGAATCCGTTTTTTGTGATGAGCCGTTACTTTTTGGGCAATGTATATAATGACCGCTGGAGCCAGGGCGATGACCAAAGGTCCTTAGCACAGTACGAGGCAGTGATCAGCCGGGCGCCTCATTATGTCATGGTGCATTACCAACGCGGCATAGTCTATATGAAAACAAGAAATTTCCAGGAAAGCCTGCGGGAGTTTGGTGAAGCCCTGAAACTGGACCCCGTGTATCCCCTGACGTATTTCCGGATCGGCATGATTT
>CAZFDO010000199.1:0-2912 GCA_964517965.1 uncultured Clostridia bacterium | reverse complement strand
GGATCAGCCTGCGGCTGAAGCAATCATTAAGCTTAAAGACCTTTAGCAAGCGCGACCATAGGGAGTCTCCGCCAAAATAATTGGCGGACGCAGCGCTAGGATTAATGGCGGAAACAAAAATTGGCAGTTACCTGATTGGATAGAGGTTAGTTTAAAGCACAAGCAGTAATCCCACCGCAGCTAGCAGGCCGGTAATGCCGCCGAAATAAAAAGTGGCTGCCGGACCGAAGTGACTCCAGAGAATGCCGGCGATGAACGAAGCCGGGAACAATCCTATTCCTATCAACGTGGCATGCAAGCCGATCATTGTCGCCCGCAGATGCTCCGGCGCGATGTCTGTAACCAGGGCTTTTTCCACTCCTTCGGTCACTCCGATATATAATCCGTACAAACCAAATAATCCCCATAAATACACCGGTTGATTAGTTACTGCAAATCCCAGGTACACCACGCCGTAAAAAACATATCCCCAAACCAATAGTTTTTTACGGCCTATCTTATCGGAAAGACGGCCTGCCGGATAAGCAACCAGGGCATAGACCAGGTTATAAACCAGGTATAATAGCAGTACTGTTGCTGTGCTGAAGCCCAGGTGCTTGGCCCGTAAGAGCAGGAATTGGTTGGAGGAGTTGCCAAGAGTGAAAAGCAAGGTGACCAGCAGGAAAAGTTTAAGTTTTCGCGGTAATGCTGACCACTTTAAAGAGATTTCCTTGACTGGTTCCCCTGGAGCCGGTTTTTTTTCTCGTATAAGAAATAAAACCGCTACTCCGATAAAAGCCGGTATCAAGGAGATCAGGAAAATATTACGGATGTCAAATTTTCCATGGTTATAAGTTATCAGCCAGTAAGCAACGGCTACGCCGATAACAGCTCCCATGCTATCCATCATCCGGTGCAAACCGAAATTCCGTCCTCTTTTTTCCTTGGCGCTGGAATCAGCGATCAAGGCGTCACGCGGGGCTGTTCTAACTCCCTTGCCGAAGCGGTCCATGACCCTGGAAGCCAGTACCCACCACCAGCTTGTAGCCAGATAAAGAAAAGCTTTACCAATAGTTGAGGAGCTATAACCGATTATGGCCAGTGATTTCCGGGCCTTCAATTTATCAGAAATATAGCCGCTAAAAACCTTTAGAATACTGGCCAGGCTTTCCGCTATGCCTTCGATCAAGCCGATAATAGCTGGCGAGACGCCTAGGGTGGTATTAAGGAAAATGGCTAATAAAGGGTAGACCATTTCCGAGGAAATATCGGTCAGTAAACTGGTAATACCCAAAATAATGACATTAAACATATCTTCCTCCGGAAGATTGATTACGGTGATTGGAAAAAAGATTACAGAGATTCAAGAATAGCTATATTGTAGTGGATTTAAGGCTGTTTAGCAATTAAAACATTGAACAAAGAGGTTATTTATGATATTATAAACAATCATTAATAATGAGGAGTGATTTATGGAACTAAAAGAAGAGATCATGAGAAGGGCTGCTGCCGCTAAGATGGCCGCGTATTCTCTGGCTAATACGGCAACAGAGGTAAAAAACAAGGCGCTTCTGGCTATGGCTGAGGCGCTCCAGAAAAATAAAGATGATATCTTGTTTAAGAATGAAATAGATGTTGAAGCAGCCAAGGAAGCAGGATTGAACCAGGCGCTTATTGACCGTTTGACCCTTGATGATAATCGTATTGGATCAATGATTAAAGGGTTGCAGGAAGTAGCGGAGCTGAAGGACCCGGTAGGGGAAATTATCTCTGCCAGCGAAAGACCCAATGGCTTAAAGATCAATAAAGTGCGGGTACCGCTGGGAGTTATCGGAATTATCTATGAATCACGGCCGAATGTGACTGTTGATACTGCCGGCTTATGCCTGAAAAGCGGCAATGCCGTAATTTTACGGGGAGGCTCGGAAGCAGTCAATTCCAATCATATCCTGGTAAAAACCATTGCCGCGGCAGCTTATGCCGCCGGCATCCCGGAGGGTGCTATCCAGTTCATTGAAACTACCGACCGGCAGGCAGTGCTGGAGATAGTGAAACTGGATAAATTTATTGACGTGATCATCCCGCGCGGGGGAGAAGAATTGATCCGGTTCATCAAAGAGCATTCTACTATTCCGGTCATTGCGCATGGTAAAGGAGTCTGCCATACCTATGTTGATCTTGAAGCAGACCTGAAGATGGCCGAGGAAATATGTTTTAACGCCAAAGTGCAGCGTCCCGGGGTATGTAATGCTATGGAAACCTTGCTGGTGCATAAAGGCGTAGCTTTGGAATTCCTGCCACAGATGGCGGGACGTTTCATTAAAGCTAATGTTGAATTGCGCGGGGATGAAAAAACCCTGACTATATTGAAAGGCATTAAAGCTGCTGTTGAAGAGGACTGGTCTGCTGAATATCTTGACCTGATCCTGGCGGTTAAAATAGTGGATACTTACGAAGAGGCAGTAGCGCATATCAATAAATATGGCTCCCGGCATTCAGAGGCTATTGTAACGAACAATAAAAAACGAGCTGAAGACTTTCTCAAAGCAGTGGATTCAGCCGCGGTTTATTGGAATGCCTCTACCCGATTCACCGATGGAGGAGAGTTCGGTATGGGAGCGGAGATCGGTATCTCTACCCAGAAAATGCATGCCCGCGGACCGATGGGCTTGAACGAACTATGTTCGTATAAGTATATAGTCTACGGCAATGGGCAAGTAAGGAAATAAGGAAGCTCTTAGCTGGTAGCTCATAGTAAATGCTTTTCTAACTATACTAAGAGCTACGAGCTTCGAGCTACGAGCTTCGTTAAGGGTTTTCCATGAAAAAAATTGGTTTGTTCGGCGGGACTTTTGATCCTATCCACAACGGGCATCTTAAAATAGCCGGGATAGTACAACGGCGGTTAGGATTGAATAAAGTTATTTTCATTC
>CAZFDO010000198.1:0-2956 GCA_964517965.1 uncultured Clostridia bacterium | reverse complement strand
TTTTTGAAGGAAGATTTTATCCAAAAAACAGACCAAGCCATGTATCGGGCTAAAAAAGAAGGAAAGAACAAGATCTGCATCTGGCCAGAATAGAGCAGTCTCCAGCCGCTAGTCTCTAGGCGCTGGTAAAAACAAATAATTATGAGGAAAACAAAAATGAAAAAATTAAAATTAGGGTTTCCGAAAGGGAGCTTGCAGGAGTCAACTTTGGCTTTGTTCAAAAAAGCCGGGGTTAATATATACGTGAACGAGCGTAGTTATTTTCCTTCCTGCGATGATGAGGAGCTGGAAATAATGCTGGTGCGGACCCAGGAAATCCCGAAATACGTGGAAGACGGGGTTTTTGACGTCGGCTTGGCTGGCTATGACTGGATCGTGGAATCAGGCGCCAAAGTTAAGGAAGTGACGGAGCTGATCTATGCCAAAACAGGCTATCGGCCGGTAAAATGGGTCCTGGCGGTTAGCGAAAATTCAGCTTTCCAACGTGACGCCGATCTAAAAGGAAAACGTATCGCCACGGAAGTAGTGAATATTGTAAAAAACTATCTGCAGAGTAAAAAAGTAAAGGCTGAAGTAGAATTTTCCTGGGGAGCGACGGAAGCTAAAGTTCCGGATCTGGTTGACGCTATCGTAGAGCTGACCGAGACTGGCTCCAGCCTGCGGGCCAATAAGCTGCGCATTATTGACACGGTATTGCAATCGACCACCCGGTTGATCGCCAACGCTGCCGCCTTGCGAGATGACTGGAAAAAAAGAAAGATCGAGAACCTGTCCATTTTGCTCCAGGGCGCTTTAGCCGCTGAGGGAATGGTCGGTTTAAAAATGAATGTGTCTGATGCGAACCTGAAAAAAGTCCTGGCCGTGTTGCCAGCGCTGAAGAATCCTACGGTGTCTGGTTTGACGAAAAAAGGCTGGGTTGCGCTGGAAGTGATCATGGAAGAAAAAATTGTTAAGCGTATAATCCCGGAACTGAAGCGTGCCGGGGCGCAGGGCATTATCGAATATCCGCTGAATAAGGTAATTTATTAAAAAAGATTACACAGATTACGAAAACACCTGCCTGCCGGCAGGCAGGGATTACACAGATTCAAACGATAGGCATTTAATCGGTGTAATCATCTTTTAAAATCGGTGTAATCGTATTTTTGGGGGTTTGCATTGACTATTCGGGTGCGTTTTGCTCCTTCTCCCACCGGGTATCTCCATATCGGGGGAGCCAGGACCGCGTTATTTAATTGGCTCTTTGCCAGGAATATGAAAGGGACTTTTATCCTGCGCATCGAGGATACGGATGAGGCCCGTTCTACTGAAGAATCCACGGCCCAGATCCTGCGCAGCATGGAATGGCTCGGACTGAACTGGGAGGAAGGCCCCTTTTTACAAAGTGACCATAAAGAAAAACATCAGCAGTATGCCCGGCAACTAGTAAGCGATGGCAAGGCCTATCAATGCTACTGCCAGCCTGAAGAACTGGAAACCCGGCGCAAAGAGATGATGGCCAAAAAACTGCCGCCCAAATATAACGGCCAATGCCGTTCTCTTTCAGCAGAACAGAAAAATAAATTTGAATCAGAAGGCCGCCAGCCAGTGATCCGGTTCAGGATGCCTGATAGCGGCGTAACCAAGATCAATGACCTGGTCAAAGGACCGATTGAATTTGATAATTCCTTGCTGGATGATTTCGTGATCCTGAAATCTTCCGCGGTGCCGGTATATAATTTTGCCGTAGTCTGTGATGACCATGATATGGGCATCACTCATGTTATTCGCGGTGATGACCATGTTTCCAATACGCCCAGGCAGATCATGCTGTATCAAGCGTTTGGCTGGCCGATCCCGGAGTTTGCCCATACCCCGATGATCCTGGGCCCGGATGGCTCCCGCTTGAGCAAACGGCATGGGGCGGCGGCCCTTGACGAGTATATCCAACAGGGATACCTGCCGGGAGCGATCATGAACTATCTGGCGCTATTAGGCTGGGCCACCGAAGATAGTCAGCAGATTTTTACTCTGGCCGAGATGATTGAGAAATTTTCTTTAGACCGTTGCGCCAAGAATGCGGCTATCTTTGACCCTGAAAAATTAAAATGGATGAATGGCGAATACATCCGTCATAAACTTACCCCGGAAGAATTGGTCCAGCAGGGGAAAAAATTCCTGGCCGAGAAAAATTTAATAGACGAAAAGACGGATTTAGGGTATATTAGCAACGTTATTTCCCTGGAAAGGGAGCGGATCAGAACGATAGGTGAGCTGCCGGAATTAGTTGATTTCTTTTTCACCGAACAGTTGGCGATAGTTGATGATAAAGCCCGGAAAACATTGGCCAAGCCGAATGTAAAAGAGATCTTAACCAAAGTGGAGCAGGAATTAGCCGGGACTCCTGATTTTTCGGTAACTGGTTTAGAGCAAGCCATCCGGCAATTATGCGAAACTAATAAATATAAAACCGGGGAAGTATTCCATCCAGTCCGCGCGGCAGTAAGCGGCCGGACCACTGGCCCCGGGCTTTTCGATCTGCTATCTGTGCTCGGAAGGGAACGGGTAATAAATCGGCTCAGGCAAGCAGCGCAAAGCCTTTAATTCTATGGGGGAACGATGAATGAAGAATTGAAGAAAAATGACCCTAAAGTAAATGAAGAAGAACTTAGTTTCTTGAGCTTGATATATTCTTTGAGCCAGGCTGCCTGGTCATGGCTGGGAAAACAAGCTCATCCGACCAGCAACCAGATCCAAAAAGACCTGGTACAGGCTAAATCAATGATCGATATGCTGAGAATGCTGCAAAAAAAGACACAGGGGAATTTGAATCCAAAAGAACAGCAGATACTTGAAGGTACATTAGCTGATTTAGAATTGAATTACGTCGAAGAATGTAGTAAAGCAGCTCATAGCTCATAGCTGGTAGCTCATAGGAAAAACAAATATCCTTACGAGCTAAGAACTACGAGCTACG
>CAZFDO010000197.1:0-2962 GCA_964517965.1 uncultured Clostridia bacterium | reverse complement strand
TCCACCAGGTGTTTACCTAAGGCAATTTCTTCTTCCTGCAATAGATTTACTTCCTTTTGCTGCTCCAGCAGGCGGCTATGCGCTTGTTCATGGTCTTTATGCAAGGCTCCAAGCTTAAGCAGTTTATTCTGGATATCACCGGTCATAACCTTCAGTTGGGACTCTGTATCAGCCAACCTGCCTACTAGCAGTTCTTTTTCACCGGCTAGTTCCTGGACAGCAGATTCCAGCACGATCTTTTCCTCTTGCAGATGCTTGATCCTGATCTCCCGTTCCAATAAGCCACTGGTGTTTTTGCCGCCAACCGTGATGATCGATGGATGAGTAAAAAGCTCGCCATTTAAGGTGATGGCCCTAAGATGACTATATTTTTTCGTTAAGGCATATGCTGATCCCTGGTCGGCTACAATATAAGTAGTACCCAGCAGGTATTCAATGAAAGAATGGCAGCGGTCATCGGTTTTAACGTATTCACTGGCCCGGCCGACTACCCCATCCCGACCAATTGCCGGTCGGGACCCGGGTTGACTATAAGCAGCATTGAAGTCTGCCAGCGATACAGCCGTAATCCTGGATGATTCGCTGCTCTGGGTAGCCGCGATCACCGCGTCCACAGCTTGCTTGTTTTCACAAAGCACATATTGCAGTTTCTCGGCCAAAGCCATCTCGATCAAAGGCGCATACTCTTCATTAGTGATCTGGATGATTTCCGGGATAGACCCTATCACTCCGGCCGGACGCTGAGCCAGTATTTGTTTCACCCCGTCTTCATAGCCCGCAAAACTTTCCTTAAGTTCGATCAGGGAAGCCAGTAAAGAATTCTTCAGGTTAAATTCATTCCTGGTCTCTTCTAATTTCTTATCCAGTACGGTCAGTTCTTCCTGGCGGGTTTTCTTGGAACTTTCAATTTTCTGGTTATCGGCAATAAGCCGGTTATATGATGTAGTCTGATCCTGGCACTGGGTATTCAATTCCTGTATGGCAGCATTTAGGTCATTGATCTGGGTATTAAGGGTAACGATCTGCTGGTTAAGCTTATCTTTGAGCCCCTGGGCATTCTTTTTCTCGCTGGTGATACTGGTCAGCGTATTCTTGATCTGGGCCAGCTTGTTTAATAAATCTATATAACCGGCTTTTTCATCTTCTAAAACCTGGACCTGTTCGGTCATTAACCGCCGGTTCGTTTCATACTGTGAGTTTTGCTCCGCGAAAGCTTTTTCTATATCTTGCAGTTTGATGACCAGGTGTTCTTTTTCCTGGCTTATTTTTTTCTGTTCACCGGCCAGATTATTGAATTTCTCTTCCAGCTCCCATTTTTCCTGGGAAAGTTCTACCAGTCTTTGTTCCAGTTCTTTTTTTCTTTCCTGGGAGCCAAATACTTTATCTTCCATTCGGGCTATCTGCGAATCTATACCAAAAGCTTTTTGCTGGGCAGCTACGATCTGCTCATCCAGGGAAGTAAGGGCCAGTTTTATTTCTGCCACTTTACTTTCGCAGGTGGCTATCTCGGTAGTGATTTTTTCACTGCCTTGGGTGAATTGCAGTTCCAGGTTTTCCAGTCCGGCAGCATCTTTGGTCAGGGTGCTCCACGTGTAATAGAGGCTATTTAGTTCCAGGGTCTTCAGCTCTTCCTGGTATTTCTGGAACTGGCGGGCCTTGCGCGCCTGGTAATCCAATGAACTGATGCGCGCTTTCACTTCATTAACTACATCACCCAGCCGCAGCAGGTTCTGGGCAGTCTGCTCCATTTTATGTAAAGCTTCGTTCTTGCGAACTTTATATTTCATTACGCCGGCTGCTTCTTCAAATAAAAACCGCCGGTCTTCTGGTTTGGAATTAAGGATCATTTCTATCTGCTTGTTCTCCAGGGAGGAATAAGCGTCTGTCCCTACGCCGGTATCCATGAATAGCTCAATAATATCCTTGTGACGACAAGGGACTTTATTCAGTAAATATTCACTTTCCCCGCTGCGGAAGAGCCGACGGGTGACCATGATCTCGCTGTAATCAACCGGCAAGACATTCTGTGAATTATCCAAGGTTAGGGATATTTCAGCCAGACCCATCGCCGGCCTGGTCCGTGATCCATTAAAGATCACATCTTCCATTTTTGTACCGCGCAGCTGCTTGGCGCTCTGTTCACCCAATACCCAGCGGATAGCATCGGCTATATTGGTCTTGCCGCAGCCATTAGGGCCAACTACAGCGGTTACGCCGGGCTCGAGCATTAATTCGGTCTTTTCGGCGAAACTTTTAAAGCCAAACAATTCCATTTTCTTAAAATACATTTAATAGTCTCCCCCGAGGACTTTTTTAAATTGCTTGGTCAATGCCGGTACCAGTTGCAGTACGTCTCCTTCCAGGCCAAAGGTAGCTACTTTAAATATCGGAGCTTGCGGATCCTTATTAATAGCGATGATAACATCAGATGATTGCATGCCTACCAAATGTTGTATCGCTCCGCTGATGCCGCAGGCGATATACATTTTGGGGCAGACGGTACGGCCGGTCTGGCCTACCTGGTGCGAATAGGGCATCCATCCGGCATCCACTGCCGCCCGGCTGGATCCCACCGCTCCGCCTAAAACCTGAGCCAGTTCTTCCAATAGCTTGAAATTTTCCGGTCCGCCCATGCCGCGGCCGCCGGAAACGATAATGTCTGCTTCAGCAATATTAATGGTCTTGGCAACCTCGGCTACAATATTAAGCACTTTGGTTTTGATATTTATTTTTGAAAAATCAAACTTCTGCTGGATAATTTCTCCCTTATGGCTGGCATCACGAGGTGCTTTCTTCATGACTTTATGCCGAACTGTAGCTATTTGCGGGCGGTAATTGGGACAGATAATAGTAGCCATGATGTTGCCGCCGAAGGCTGGCCTGGTCTGCAGCAGGTTCCTGGTCTGCACGTCAACCTCAAGGCCAGTACAGTCAGCGGTTAAACCGGTACGGACCCGCTACG
>CAZFDO010000196.1:0-2987 GCA_964517965.1 uncultured Clostridia bacterium | reverse complement strand
AAATATACCTGATCGCCAGGAATATATACGGATTAATACCCGGCTTTGTAATGAAGTGATCGAGCAATGGATAAAACTTGATCCTGAACAATGGTTCTGGGTGCATAACAGATGGAAAACACGACCAAAGTAAGTAAAACGCATATGGCATATAGCAAATAGCTTATAGCAAGTGCTAATAGCTTTTGCCATAAGCTATATGCCAAAAGCCATAAGCGCTCTATCAGTGAGGGTTTGCCATGAAGATTCTAATAATTGATTTGGATAATTTGGGTGATGTGGTGATGGCCAGTTTTCTGCCTCGGGCCATTAAAGAACTATACCCGGACAGCTATCTGGGAGTTCTAATCAAAGAATATACCCAGGAAGTGATTAAGCATAATCCTTTCGTTAATGAGATCATCCTTTTTAATCCGCCCTGGCTGGGAGATATGCTGGATAAGAGATTTACCTGGAAAGCAACAAAGGAACTTATTAAAAAATTAAAACTTTCCCAATATGATCTGGCTATAGTAGTCAATAATGACTGGCGCAAAGCATTATTGGCAAAATTGGCCGGTATCCCGGAACGGGTCGGAGCTGATAAAAAGAAAGCCAGGCTATTATTGACCAAGCCTCTAGCTTACCATGATGATCCAGGAAGACATGCGGTGCTGGCTAACCTGGATTTGCTGAAAGCCCTGGGATATTCTAAGGAAAAAGTTCAATTGGAACTATTTATAGATGATGATACGCTGCATTGGGCAGAAGGGATACTCACTAAGAACAACCTGGGTAAAGATGAGTCCCTGATATGTATCCATCCCGGGGCAGGTCATCCGGCCAGGATCTGGCCAGCGGAAAACTACATCAAGCTGATAGACGAATTAGAGAAGGATCAGCAGGTGAAGGTTATGGTTATCGGTTCCCATGGCGATCAGGTGGTCAGGGAAATAAAGGATAAAATTAATAAATATAAAGTAATATTTTTTTGGGATATATCTGTTTTGCAGATGGCAGCGCTGTTTAAGAAATGCACCTGGGTCATTGCCCAGGATAGCGGACCCATGCACCTGGCCACAGCAGTCGGCACCAAAGTAATGGCCATTTTTGGGCCGTCAAATCCCAGGAAGTTCGGTCCATACGGGGCAGGGCATATCATTATCAGGAAAGAAATGCCGTGCAGTCCCTGCGGCAGCGATCCGGAATGTACCAGGTTAGAATGTATAAAGAATATTACTGTCAATGATGTATTAACACAATTAAGAGGAAAAAAATGACTGTAAAAACAAAATATTTGGACAAAGCCATATATGCCGGTCTGCTGTTATTTGCCTTTTCCCTGCCTATTTCAACAGCGCTTACGAATATTGCCTGGCTCTGGCTGATGCTAACCGCAGTGACCAGGATAATAATTGACCGGAATACGCTGGTCCGCACCAGCTTGGACCGGCCTTTTTTCTGGCTATTGGCGATCACGGCTATGTCTACGATCACAGCTATTGATCCCTGGCATAGTCTCAATGAATGGCGGCAGATAAGCCTGATCACTATCTACTGGTTGATGGTCACTATGATCAAAGATGAAGACCAGCTCAAAAAGATAGTGTATTATTTTGTCGCCGGGTCTGTACTGGTCAGTTTATACGGGATTATGCAATATGTGCTTGGTATAAATATGATCGACCATGTAATTATTACTAATCCGTATTCGTTTATGCAAAATTGGCCGGCCAGCGTACTGGACCATCTCTCTCTGTCCCATGGCCGGGTAATAGCTACCAGGAGCCACCCTTTGACTTTTGCTGAAGGCATCATGATGGCTTTGTGTTTTGTCTTCTGCCTGGGAGTATTCAGCGAAAGTAAGAGCAGGCGGAACCGGTCCTGGCTCGTCATTATCATAATTGGCTTATGTTTGTTGTTCACAAACAGCCGGGGACCCTGGCTGGGAGCGGTGATCGGCCTGGTCAGCCTGATTATTTTTAAACCATCTAAAAAAGTACTGATCGCAATCGTGATCGCGATGCTGGCTATTCCAATAATGATATATGGCGTAAATACTTTGACTAAGGATTCCAGGAATTCCATCGTCGAACGGCTGGAGAAAGCCAAAAACTGGCGCAGCGACGGGGACAGCCGTGAGCGGGTCTTGATGTGGCAGAGCGGCCGGGATATGGTCAAGGATCGTCCTTTGCTGGGCGTAGGTTTGGGTAATATTCATGAAGTATACTTGAAATATAAAAGTACCAAAGCCTGGCATTTAGGCATTGAGAATGAATTACACTCTAATATAGTCCAGATAGCGGTGGAAAGAGGCTTGCTTGGACTGGCGATGTTCATCTGGGTGCTGGTGGTATTTTTCAAGGAAGGATACCGGACTTTGAAAAGCCTGCCGGAAAATAAACCTTTCCTGAAAGCAGTCACTGCCGGCGGATTATTGAGCGTGGTCAGCTTCCTGGGTGCAGGTCTCACGGAAACTACATATAATGACAGTGAAGTGATTATGATATTCTATTTCATGATGGGGATGGTTATGTGGATCAGACATAAAGCAAAAACTAAAGATGATGTATCCCGAAAATCGCAATTAGTGCGGGATTCGACGAAAGATGCCTGCAATTTTCCTTCGAAAATGGTTCAGCCATACTATCAAGTATGCCTTCATCATTTTCTGCAGAAAATTATTGGCCTTTTTCGTCTCGGTCCTCACACCAATCACGATTCTCGGGATGGCTACAGCGATGTAGCCGTATTCTTAGACCGGGATGGTACGATCAGCGAAGAAGTGGGCTATATCAATCATCCTGACAGGCTCAAACTGCTGAAAAGAAGCGGAAAAGCTATTAAATTGCTAAACCAAAGCAAGATCAGGGCAGTAGTAGTTACTAACCAGGCAGGAGTAGGACGGGGATATTTCAAGGAAGAGATGATCAGTGTAGTACATAAGAAATTGGCGGAACTGCTATCCAATGAAGGCGCATTCCTTGATGCCATCTATTATTGCCCGC
>CAZFDO010000195.1:0-3030 GCA_964517965.1 uncultured Clostridia bacterium | reverse complement strand
TGAATTTACCTGGAGCAAATACTGTGACTGGTACCTGGAATTGGTTAAAGCCAGGCTCTATATAGCAGAAGAACATGAAACCAAGCAAACAGCCCAGGCTGTATTGATCTATGTCTTAGATGGCATCCTGAAACTTTTACATCCCTTAATGCCATTTATTACCGAAGAAATATGGCAGAACATGCGGTCGCTGGTCGCTAGTCGCCAGTCGCTGGTTAAGGAAACAAGCATATGTGTAGAGAAATGGCCGGAGGCAGACCAGAATTATATAGATGAGCCGGCTACTGCTAAAATGAACCTGGTGATGGATACGGTTTCAGCCATCCGTAACATTCGCGGCGAGATGAGGATCAACCCGGTCCAGAAGATCAAAGCTTTGGTCAAGGTAGCTGGAGAGCAAAAACAGACCCTGGCCGACAATGTGGATTATCTTTCCACCCTGGCCAGGCTAGAGGCGGTCAGCCTGGGGGAAGACATCGTTAAGCCCTCAGGGGCAGCTACGGCGGTAGTAGCGGGGATAGAAATATATATTCCCCTGGCAGATATTATTGATATCAATAAAGAGCGGCTGCGTTTGGAAAAAGAGATCGCCAAACTGGGTGAAGAGCTAAAAAAAGTAGAAGTCAAACTTAATAATAAAGAATTTATGCATAAAGCTCCTTTAGCGGAAATAGACCGGGTCAAAGGTAAAGCTGGGGAAATAAAAGCAAATAAGCAAAAACTGGAAGAGAATTTACAGTCACTATCGTAAAATACGATTATCCCCCCTAGTTTTGCTTCGCAAAGCTGGCAGGGGGGACAGGCACAGATTAGTACTAGGAAGGATAAAAAATGGTTCGGATAGACGGTAGAGCTAATGAAAAAGTAAGACCGGTAAAAATTACCGTTGATTATATCAAGCATGCAGAAGGATCCTGTTTAATTGAGCTGGGGCAGACCAAGGTGATTTGTACCGCCAGTGTGGAATCGAAAGTACCGCCGCATCTCAAAGATACCGGTACTGGCTGGGTCACGGCCGAGTATGCCATGCTTCCCCGGGCAACGAATACGCGCAATCAGCGTGAACGGGCCAAACTCTCTGGCCGGACTTTTGAAATACAGCGTTTGATCGGCCGGTCGATGCGTGCCTGCATCGATCTGAAACAATTGGGTGAAAAAACAGTGATCATTGATTGCGATGTGATCCAGGCTGACGGCGGTACCAGGGTAGCGTCAATTACCGGCGCTTATGTGGCGCTGGTGAAAGCATTGCACACCATGAAAGACAAGGGCCAGATCAGCGCTATTCCGATCAAGAACCAGATAGCCGCGGTCAGCGTAGGTATGCTCAATGGTGAAATACTATTGGATCTTTGTTATGAAGAAGATTCAAAGGCTGATGTGGATATGAATGTGGTAGTCACTGGGGATGGCGGGTTCATTGAAGTGCAGGGGACCGGCGAAAATAGTACTTTTTCCAAGGAAGAGCTGGATAAAATGCTGCAGTCAGCCCAAAAGGGGATAGCGGAACTGCTGAAGATACAGAAAGAAGCCCTAAAATGAAAAAACCTACAGTTTTAATGTAGGTAGGGGAGTGCAAGGGATATTAATCCTTGCTATTTAGTTGTGGTTCTTTTTGTTGCCTTCCTGGTAAATTGCGACCCCAAACTTTGTGGCTGCAAGTGAGCTTTTATTTAAGCTTCGACTGCGCCTGGACTTGAGGTCGAGATTTACAGAACTCGATTAGAGCTCTCTCATCTCTTGCAACTTCCCCTATGATAAAATATAGCGCGATATATAATTTCATGCAAGCGATATTTTTAGTGAAAAATAAATTTATGGAGTATTAATGGGAAATCTTAAAGGTCAAATGGTTATTTCTACAATTAAATATCTTAAAACCCTCTTTGGCGATGAAAACTATGCTGAAGTCCTGAAGAAAATGAGCGCTGTTTCCAGGAAAGTCATTGAAGGCAATATTATGTACGGCCAAATGGTGCCGTTGAAGCCGTATATTGACCTGATCCGGGTAGCTGACGAGCATTTGGGCAAGGGAAATTACCTGCTGTGCCGCAAGATAGGACAATTTGTGGCTGAAGAAGGCATCCCGAAATTGTATCGCGTCTTTGTCACTACTGCAGACCCAATGTTTGCGATCAACCGGTTGTCGAATTTCTGGTCCCATATGTATGACACGGGGCTATTAACTACCCAGCAGGAGACCAAGAATATCGTGACTATTAATATTATCGATTTCGCCGATGCGCACAAAGCCTACTGCTTTAAATTGCTGGGATATTTTGAAAAAATGCTGGAGCTGGCCGGTGGTAAGAATGTCAAGATAATAGAAACCTACTGCCGGATCGATGGCGGTGACCAGTGTTCCTATTCTATTGCCTGGGAATAATTGAAAGTATAGGAATTTGAAATTCCTATACTTGATTACACAGATTTCTAAAAACGATTACACCGATTAAAAAGCAGTTAGCGGAACGAAGTGGAGACTAACTTGATGGAATTGGTGCTGGCTACCAAAAACAAGGATAAGATAAAAGAGATCAGTCATTTGTTAAAGGGTCTCAAAATAAAAATATTAAGCATTAAGGATTATCCGGATTTGCCGGAAGTTCATGAGGACGGCGAAACATTGAAAGATAATGCCATAAAAAAAGCAGTGACCATCGCCAAATTTACCGGCAAGTGGGCACTAGCAGATGACACTGGATTGGAAGTAGCTGCCTTGGACGGTGCTCCCGGAGTGTATTCAGCGCGTTTTGCCGGTCCGGGATGTAAATATATTGACAATAATAAAAAACTATTAAAACTATTAGGCAATTTGCCGAGGAGTAAGCGCAAAGCGCAGTTCAAATGCGTCATTGCCCTGGCTGAACCAAAAGGGACCGTCAGGACTGTGCTTGGCGTGATCAATGGATATATTGGCACTGAAATGAAGGGAACCCGTGGCTTTGGCTATGACCCGGTATTTGTGGTCCCGGAATATGGCAAAACCTTTGCCCAGCTGGGATTAGCAGCCAAGAACAAGATCAGCCA
>CAZFDO010000194.1:0-3043 GCA_964517965.1 uncultured Clostridia bacterium | reverse complement strand
TGCGGCTATAAACTTCTACTCACCTATTTACTATTGAGTTTAGTATACTTCAACTCTTTCTGTTTGTCAATGAAATTTTCTTGAATTGTTCTTGAATACTGTTTGATTACGTCCATAAACGGTTCAGCGTAGATTTTCAGCTTATGTTCACCGACGCCGAAGACTCTGGAAAAGGCTTTGCAGGTTGTCGGCTTGACGTAAGCCATGTCTTTTAAGGACCTGTCGCCAAAGATGATATAGGCGGGCACTCTCTGTTTTCGGGCTAATTCCGCTCTTTTTCCGCGCAATAGTTCAAACAATTTCTCGTCTACACTGGCCAGAGGGCCGTGGTTTGGCTTCCTATGGCCAAAGCCATAGCCAAAGCCACCTGCCCAATCCTGGGCATGCTTGGTTTTCTGACGGACGCTAATCTCTTTTTTTCTAGCTGCCACCAGCGGTTTGGCTAAGATGGGGGTAATTTCGTTGTTTAAAAGCCGTTTGCCTTGATCAGTCAAGAAAAGAGTGTCATACTCTCCCTGGCGCTCCAAAAAACCCTGTCCGATCAGCTGCTCGATCAGATAGCGGATAGACGCAAGTGTTTCAGAGGACATTGCCGCGAAATTTGGGTTACCCTGATGGCCCCACCTGGCGATCTGGCTTGTCGGATTTCCTTTTAAGACATTGGCGACATAACCGGCGCCGAAACCTTGGGCCTCTCCGTATTTAACGCTATCAATGCAATTCAAAATCTTCTGCCCTACGCCAACAGGATCATCTACCATATCCACTTCACCCAGGCAATAATCGCAGGCCTGGCAGGAAGATTGTCCGTATTCCTGGCCGAAATAATTAACAAAAACCTTATGCCGGCATTGCGGCTGGGTGCAGAAATTATATATAATCCGCAGTTTATCCAGCATCACATCCCGATTCGCGGCTGCTTGAGAGAAAAAATTCCAGACGCCGAAATCCCCTCCGCCGTAAAACATGTAGCAGTATGACGGCAGGCTATCCCTGCCGGCGCGGCCGGTTTCCTGGTGATAATGCTCGATACTCTTGGGCATTGCCGCGTGGATCACAAAACGGATATCCGATCGGTCTATCCCCATACCAAAAGCTACTGTAGCCACTATAATATTTACTTCCTCGCGGATAAACTGGTCCTGATTCAAATGACGCTCTTCATCCGAAAGCCCTGCGTGATAAGGCAAATTCTTAAATCCCAATTTATTCAACCTGCCGGAAATATTATCCACATCACTGCGGCGCAGGCAATAAATAATCCCGGCCTCTCCGGAATGTTTCTCTAAAACTCCCGTTATCTGGGAAATAACATTCGCCCGCGGCATAACCCTGTATGCCAAATTCGGCCGGTCAACCGAAGCGATATTAAGTTGCGGGCTATCAAACCTTAACTGGCTAAGAATATCCGCCTGCACCTCTTTGGTAGCAGTAGCGGTAAAAGCGTGTATATTTATTCCAGGAAAATTATCCTTGATGACCCCGAGATGGCGGTATTCATCCCTGAAATCATGGCCCCAATGGCTGATGCAATGCGCCTCATCGATCACAAAAAAGGACAAGGCAGTAGAACTTAATAACTCTATCGTTTCCTCGGTTTGCAGGCGTTCAGGAGAAATGTACAAAAGTTTCACCTTCGCATTCCTGATGCGTTCAATTACCGAACGCTGCTGGCTAGGGCCCTGGCTGGAATTAAGGCATTCCGCGGAAATCCCCATATCCTTAAGTCCGTCCACCTGATCTTTCATCAGGGAGATCAATGGCGAGATCACCACCGCCATCCCATCCTTCAGTAAAGCCGGAAGTTGAAAACAAAGGGACTTGCCTCCGCCAGTAGGAAGAATAGTCAAGGTCTCGCGTTCATCCAAAATCGCCAGGATAGTGTCCTCCTGCCACGGACGAAACTGCTCATAGCCCCAGTAGCGTTTTAAGCAGGCATACATCTCTTTGGAAATATGTTTATTTTTCATCCCATTAGGCCCGACCTTTATAGGATTTGGTAAGGTCTATCCTTTAGTCCCTTCCTTTGATAGTATCAGGAAGGACTACCCTTTAGGGTTAGACCCTTCCTTTATAAGGTTTAGGAAGGTCTATCCTTTAGGATTAGGATTATATCTTCTGCTGCGCTTCTTTTTTCAAAGGCAATATTCCCGCCATTTCGCCGATCACGTTCACCAATTCCGTATTCGCCGGAATCACGATCTTTGCATTATTGGCTAAAGATTTCTCCACTGCCTCAAGTTTGCGCAATACCTGGGCATTACCGATAAAATACTTTTCTGCTGCTTCGTTTAACAGGCGGATTGCCTCTGCCTCGCCTTCTGCTTCCAGAATCCTCGCCTGCCTGAAACCTTCTGCTTTTTTAATCTCCGCTCTTTTCTGGCCATCGGCTGCGGTTTCCGTGGCAGTAGCAAAATCTACCGCTGCGATTTTTTCATTTTCCGCCTTAACCACCTTGTTCATTGTTTCCTGCACATCCTTGGGCGGATCAATCTCTTTTAATTCTGTGCGCACAATTTCAATACCCCAGCTCAAAGTCTCCTCCATTAAAGTTTTATGCAGCTCTGCATTAATCTTACCGCGCTCGCTATTTGCGGATTTTAAAGTCAGAGTACCTATAATATTCCTCAGGGTAGTCCTGGCCAGGTTTACAATCTGATATTGGTAATTAAAAACATTATACTGGCAGCTTTTGACGCTTTCCTCATCTACCTTCACTTTAAAATAAACCTGGGCATCCACCTTGGCATTAAGATTATCGTTGGTGATGATCTCTTGAGGCTCAGCATCCACCATCTTCTCGGTAATGTTTATCTGGTACATCTTATCTATGCCGGGGATAATCCAGTTAAAACCGGAATTAGCAAAAGCGCGGTATTTTCCTAATCTCTCAATTAACCCGCGATGAGTAGGCCTGACAATCCTTATCCCTGCAAAAAATATCACAATCACCGCCATACCAAGTAAATAAAAAATATCCATCTTGCTCCTCCTCGTATAATATGTTACTGGTTAATAAACTCGTAGTAGTAGTTTTTCTTTC
>CAZFDO010000193.1:0-3055 GCA_964517965.1 uncultured Clostridia bacterium | reverse complement strand
CAAGGGCGCTAAAAGAAAGAACGCATATTGCATATAGCTAATGGCAAAAGCAAAGGAGATAATGCTTCTGCTATACGCTATAAGCCATTTGCCATAAGCGAGGTTTTGTAATGACTGTTTTATGTGTAAATATTGACCATATAGCTACCCTCAGGCAGGCGCGCGGAGGGATTGAGCCAAGCGTGCTGGAAGCAGCCCGGATCGCGGAAAAAGCCGGAGCGCGCGGTATTACAGTGCACCTGCGCGAAGACCGTCGGCATATTCAGGATCAGGATGTCTATCATTTGCGCCAGTCTATCCAGACTAAGTTGAATCTGGAGATGGCGGCTACGGAAGAAATTATCGGTATTGCTTTAAAGATCGGGCCGGATATGGTCACCCTGGTTCCTGAAAAAAGGAAAGAACTTACGACTGAAGGCGGGTTAGATGTCCGGCGGGAAAAAAACAAACTGATTAAAGCCATAACCAGGTTTCATCATAAAGGTATCCAGGTCAGTTTATTTATTGATGCCGACCGGCAACAGGTCAAAGCCAGTGCCGAGGTTGGTGCAGATACTATCGAGCTGCATACTGGCGTATATGTGAATGCCCTGGGAAAGAAACAGCGAACCGGGGAATTTAAGAAGCTGCAGCAGGCAGCGGAACTGGCCTTAAAACTGGGTTTGAATATCAATGCCGGCCACGGTTTGAATTATCGCAATGTGCGACTGGTAGCTCGCATTAAGGATATGCAGGAACTCAATATAGGCCATAGCATTATCTCTCGCGCGGTTTTTGTGGGTTTAGAACAAGCCACTAAAGAAATGATTAAGCTTATTAAATAGTACTTCTATTAACTACGAACTACGAACTACGAGCTAATTTCCGGAGGAAATTTTATGTGCGGTATTGTCGGCTATATCGGTAAAAAAGACGCCATAAAAATATTGATCGACGGCCTAAAGCGGCTGGAATACCGTGGTTATGATTCAGCCGGGATTGCGGTTTTGCAGGATGGCCAGGTTCAGTTAAGGCGCAGTGCCGGCAAGCTTTCTAACCTGGAAGATACAGTCAGAGACAATCCCTTGACCGGGACTGTTGGTATCGGCCATACCCGCTGGGCTACGCACGGCAAACCCAGTGAAGAAAATGCTCATCCGCATACTGACTGCTCCGGGGACCTGGTAGTTGTCCATAATGGCATTATTGAAAATTACCACCTCCTGAAAAAACAATTGATCCAGGAAGGGCATACCTTTAAGAGTGAAACTGATACTGAGGTTGTGGCGCATTTGCTGGAGAAGCATTATCAGGGTGATTTGCACAAAGCCCTGCAGGATACGATAAAAGAGTTAGAAGGCTCCTATGCTTTGGGCGTTATTTCCAAAAAGGACCCGACTACCATTGTCGCAGCACGTAATGGCAGCCCTTTGATCTTGGGTGTCGGGGAAGGTGAATATTTTATCGCCAGTGACGCTCCGGCGATTCTCCAGCATACCAAGAAAGTGATTTACCTTGATGATGGTGATTCCGCCAGGCTGACTGTGGCCGGGATCTTTATCTATAATAAAGAAGGCCAGGAAATCAAGAAAAAAGTAAATGTCCTTACCTGGGATCCGGTGATGGCTGAAAAAGCCGGGTACAAGCATTTCATGCTGAAAGAGATATTTGAACAGCCCCAGGTTATTCTCGATACTTTCCGCGGCCGGGTTATACCGGAGGAAGGTGAAGTATTCCTGGAAGAAGTGAAGCTGGAAAATGATTATGTCCAAAGCATCAATAAAATATTTGTCGTTGCCTGCGGCACCAGTTATCATGCCGGCATGGTCGGCAAGTATTTATTTGAAGATTATCTCCGGATCCCCAGCGAAGTAGATATCGCCAGTGAATTTCGCTATCGTAATCCAATTATCGACAGCAAAACACTGGTCATTGTTATTTCACAATCAGGCGAAACAGCTGATACCCTGGCTGGTTTGCGAGAAGCTAAAGCTAAAGGCAGTAAGGTATTATCTATCTGTAACGTGGTTGGCAGTACCATTACCCGGGAAGCCGATGGGACGATCTATACGCATGCCGGACCAGAGATCGGGGTTGCTTCCACCAAGGCCTTTACCGCCCAACTGACGGCTTTATATATTATTCTCCTGTATCTGGGCCGTACCCGCGGGATCATGTCGCAAGAAGAAGCCCGGACCATTATCGAAAAATTGATGCACATCCCTTCCCAGGTGGAAAGAATCCTGGAACAGGATGAAAAAATAGTAAAGATCTCCCAGGACTTTTTCCAAAAAGCTAACTTTCTCTACCTGGGACGCAATGTCAACTATCCGATCGCCCTGGAAGGAGCCTTAAAGCTTAAGGAAATTTCCTATATTCATGCTGAAGGTTATCCCGCTGGCGAAATGAAACATGGCCCGATCGCCTTGATCGATGAAAATATGCCGATCCTGGCTATCGCCACCAAATGTAAAACCTATGAAAAAGTTTTGTCCAATATTGAAGAAGCCAGGGCCCGTAATGGTATCGTCATTATTCTGGCGACTGAAGGGGATGAAAGCATTAAGAAAAAAGGGGAGTATGTCTTTTTTGTGCCGGAGACCCTGGAAATATTATCACCATTGCTTAATGTGATCCCGCTGCAGCTACTGGCTTATCATATTGCCGAGCGGCGCGGATGTGATGTGGACCAACCGCGAAATTTGGCTAAATCAGTAACCGTGGAGTGAAGGAGCAGGCACAAAGGCACAAAGTTTGAAAGAAAAAGCAGGCACAGAGGAAGGGCAAGAAGAAGGCATAGAGGCACAGAGTTTAAAAGAAGGAGCAGGCACAGAGGCACAAAGTTTTAAAGCAAAAGTAGGCACAAAGGAAGAAGCGAGGAATAGAGGAAGGGCAGGGGGAAAGCATAAAACAAGATGAAAACATATCGAGATTTGATAGTTTGGCAGAAAGCTATGTATTTTGTAACAGAAATATATAAACAGACTAAGAGATATCCAAAAGAAGAATTATATGGTTTAGTAATGCAAATGAGACGTAGCGCTGTCTCTGTTCCCAGTAACATTGCTGAAGGATA
>CAZFDO010000192.1:0-3091 GCA_964517965.1 uncultured Clostridia bacterium | reverse complement strand
CCAGAGCAATAGGGCTAATAAAAAGGAAATAAGTTTTACATCCAGGTTGCTGATCATATCCCGGCGGTTAAAACTGGGGCGTAGTTGCCAGTTGAACCGCCGGCTGGAGGAGTTGGCGCTGGCGCTGGCATATAAATTAGTGATCTCTTTTTCCAGAGTGTCTACGGCTAAATTCGACAATATTTTTTTATCATACACCAGTGAAATGTCCCCGGTCTCTTCGCTGACGACAATTACCGCAGCATCGGTCTCTTCAGTCAAGCCTAATGCCGCGCGGTGCCGGGTGCCGACTGATTTAGGCAGGTTCGGACTCTTGGATAGCGGCAAAATACAGGCCGCGGCGGCTATACGGTCATGCCTGATGATCACCGCGCCGTCGTGTAAAGGTGAATTCGGGGTAAAGATGGTTCCGAGCAATTCAGCGGTAACTTCGCTGTTGATCTTGGCCCCGCTTTCAATATAATTTCTCAGTCCGGTAGCTCTCTCCAGAGCAATGATCACGCCCATTTTTTTAGCCGAGCAAACCTCGATCGCTTTACCTATTTCCGTGACAAACTCCGGCCGCAGGAAAATATTGGCAAAGCGGTTAGCTCCTATCTGGGCCAGGGCATTGCGCAGCTCCGGTTGAAAGACAATGATCGCCGTGATCACGCCGATAGTCCAGAAACCACCCATGATCCAGCGCAAGACCGGTAATTGCAGGATCTGCGCAAAAATGGTTAAAATAGACAGGATGATCAATCCTTTTAATACTTGCACCGCCCGGGTATCACGGATAAGCATGAATAGTTTATAGAATAAGAAGGTTACAATAATGATATCAATCGTGCCAATGGCAACATCTTTAATAATGAATGGTATTTCCGGCATTAATCACCTCTATTATTTATTTATCGCGGTCAATACTGTAATCAGCTCCCTGGTGGCTTTCACATCGTGCACCCGCAGTATATTCGCGCCCTGCAAATAACCCCAGGCGGCGGTAGCCAGGCTGCCGTACAGGCGTCCTGCCGGTTCGGTCTTCAGTATTTTGCCGATCATTGATTTATGCGACGCTCCCAGCAGCAGCGGCGCCCCGAGAGATCTAAACTCTGACAACTTGTGCAGCAGTTCCAGATTATGTTCCAGGGTTTTACCAAAACCTATCCCGGGATCAATAATAAGTTTGGCCCTGGCTATCCCCTGATTGACCGCCTGCTGGATTCTTTCTTCCAGGAACTGGAACACTTCACTGACTACATCCAGATAACAAGGATTATCCTGCATCTGACGCGGCGTTCCTTGCATATGCATTAAGACTACCTTGGCCTTATATTTAACCGCCACTTTGGCCATTCTCCGGTCAAAGCGTAAAGCTGATATATCGTTGATTATGCTTGCGCCATGGTCCAGACAGACGCTGGCGACTTCGGATTTATAGGTATCGATCGAGAGCGGTACTTTTATTTTTTTAATAACGGCTTTCAGGGTGGGCAAAATACGCGCTAATTCTTCCTTGACTGACACCGGCACACTGCCGGGACGGCTGGATTCTCCGCCGATATCAATAATATCCGCTCCTTCTTGCACCATTTCCACTGCCCGGGCAATAGCCTGCCCGGAAGCTAAATATTTACCGCCATCGAAAAAAGAATCAGGAGTAATATTTAGAATACCCATGATCTGTACTTTTTTTACCGGCAGATAATAATTATCAATGATTTCCCGTAACCGCAGGGCAACTTCTTTCAGGCCAAATGGCTGATAGGTCAGCTTGAAGAGTAATTTGCGGTATTGGGCAGGTGTCCCTATCAGCAGTACCGGAGCGCGGCCACGCTGGAGAGACATTACCTCTCTTGAACAGGCGGTTTCAGCTCCGAGGGAAAGCATTTCCTGCTTTAGGATATTAGCGGCGCGATGATCGAGCTGTTCGATTTTTACTACCAGCAAGTCAGCTTTGTCGGCCATCAGCTTAATACCGTAAGGGTCCACGCCTATTTTGGCCATTTCCCTTTTGATATCTGCTACTGCCAGGATTCTTACTGCCTGCATAATACCCCACATCTGAATCTCAGATTTCAGATCTCAGATTTCAGATTTCAGATTTCAAATCTCAAATAAGTTCATCCAGCATTATTTTTTATAAGAGACATAGCTTCGGCTCTGGTCCGGGCATCTTTAAGGAATATCCCCCGCATAGCGCTGGTAATGGTCTTGGAGCCGGGTTTTTTGACGCCACGCATAGTCATGCAGAAGTGCTCTGCTTCGATAACGACCAGCACCCCCTGAGGTCGAACCGCTTTCATGATCGTATCAGCTATTATCATAGACAACCGCTCTTGCAGCTGCGGCCGCCGGGAAACCGTATCTACTACCCGGGCGATCTTAGATAAACCGGTTAGTCTCCCTTTTTGCGGTAGATAAGCGACATGGGCCTTGCCGAAAAAAGGCACCAGATGGTGTTCACACATGGAATATAGCGGTATATCGCGAACCAGTACTATTTCTGAATAGTCTTCTTTTTCATAATATACTTCCAGGTCTTTGGCTGGGTCACGATGCAGCCCGGCAAATATCTCCTCATACATATCAGCTACGCGCCGGGGCGTGCCTACCAGCCCTTCACGCCGCGGATCTTCGCCGATCGCTTCCAGGATGGCCCGGATCGCTTTTTCAATTTTTGGCTTATTTATCTTTGGGTTGTTCATTTTTCGTTTCCTCTTTGTTCTCTTTGACTTTTTCAGGTGCAGGTATATTATCTTTTTTGGGTTCTTCTTTGTTTTCTTTGGTTTTTTCTGTTACCGGTTTATCAGCCTCAACCGGCGGTAATTCCTTGCCGCTGAGAATAAGTTCTACCTGGTCGCCCTCTAATACTTCTCGTTCGATAAGTTTTACGGCCAGCAGGTTCAGCTTATCAATATTATCTTTTAGCAATTTCTGGGTCCTGACCAAAGCCTGGTCAATAATGCTTTTTTCTTCAGAGTCGATCATCTCCGCGGTTTTTTCACTGTAGGCTTTTTCCTTAGTTATATCTCTGCCCAGGAAGATTTCTTCTGCTTGTTTTTGCAGGGTCATCGGCCCGAGTTTCGCGCTCATACCATATTCCCTGACC
>CAZFDO010000191.1:0-3103 GCA_964517965.1 uncultured Clostridia bacterium | reverse complement strand
CTAATTTTATTATACTACAAATTCGCTGATCTGGCAAGGATAAATTATGTAGTTAGTTGGTCTTGAATATGACTGGTGAGGATAGTAAAATTCTTATCCTGATAGTATTTTCTTTGCCCTGGCTCAAGCAAAGAGCCCAGCTTGACTGTGTAATCATTTCTCTTTAATTCTTCTATGCCCTTGATCAAGGCTTTTAATTCTTCAGCCGAAGCTATCACTGCTACCCCTTTTTTTAGTAGAAACTCCAAGTCATACACATCCCGTATCTCTCTCCTGCTCAAGAAAGCCTCGATTTTGGCCTTCATCATCTCCCGTAGGGCCACCACCCGTAAGAAAACCTGGATATTAGACTCAGAGCTGAAGGCGATAGCCGATTCAGTCTCAATTTTCTTAAGTTCTTTCCTGATCTCGATCTTCAGGGCTCGCGGATAGACCGGTGACTTGAGCTCAATAAGAATGGTATGAAACTTATTAGCCGCATTGGTTATAGTATAGAACTTGGCCATATGAGTCTTGATTTTCTGGAAATATTCTCTAGGATCGATATCTTTAGTTACCCAGAAATCAAGATCCACCGAATACCGCCCCAGTCCATGGCAGAGCCGCAGCATGGTCCCGCCGCCAAAAACGAGATTCCGGAGAAACCGGCCGCTATTCAACCGATCCAGGACTTCCAATTCAAATTGTTCATGTTTTTTTAGATCTTGCATACATTCCTCACTATTTTCCTGGTTTTAACAGGATATGTTTTCATCATCTTGGCTATTTTTGCTTGATCCAATTTGCGCAGGTCCAGGGAACTAAGATCAATTTTATATTTGCCAAACGAATATAGGTACATTGCATCCAGAAAAGCTTTCTCTTTGGTAGCGATGAATAAACTGCCTTGCCTGGTAAAATCGCCATAATACTTATTTTGTAGTTTATAATACTTAAAAACTACTCCCTTTGCTTCATATGTAATCGTTCGTTTCTGGGCCGCGCTTTCTATAAATCCCTGCTGCATCTGGCTGGTCACTTCATAATAAGACAATGCACTCATAAAAGAAATATACGAAGGCACTTGCAGAATGTTGGCGATCTGGCAAAACTCCCGGTCACTGATATTTTGCCATTTTTGTACAGTGGTAAAATAATTATTTCTTAACTTAACCAGTAAGCCATTTTTAACATACCGGCTGCAAAACACACTAGCCGAAGGCACTTGGATCCCTAAAGTCTCAGCCACTTCTGCCGTAGTAAAAAAGAGCTTTTGGTTTAAGTCCTGCATTTTTATGATGTTTCTACTAAGCATATATTCTTATCTCCTATGATAATAATATATCCTTAGTGATATCTTGTCAAGTATTATTTGCTGGTTTTCATCTTTAAATAATTGCCATTGGTGGTAAACCGGATATGGCCATCCCTTTTAGTTGACCATATCTTCTCATCAGCCGGCCTCACCCTGCTGCTCACCACCAGGTATTCAGCCTGCGGCAAAGTCCCACCCATATCCTTCCCATGATTCGGCACCTGCACCACATCTGCCTTTTCATTGGCCGGAATAGCGCCATCACTGGTCAATAAAAAGCTCCTATCACCATATACCAGCCTGGTCACCAGACATTCACCACTCCTGCTGCTTTCCAAATACAGCGCCTTCTGCCATCGCCACTGTTCTCCACCCTGCCATTCTTGTAAATAAATCTTCTTATCCCTGATCTTCACCAGGAATTCCCGCATATAATCCTGCCGTAGCTCTTCTGCTCCCAAGAGCGGTATGATCACCCGCTGTACTTTGAATCTATCCAGCACTGCCAGCAAGCCCTGCAGATGATTATAATGCGGATGAGTCAATATCACTGTATCAATAGTCCTGATCCCCTGATTCCAAAGATAAGGCGCCACCCTCCGGTCAGCGACACTCTGCCCTGTATCCATACTGCCGCCGCCGTCTATCAATAATGCCGTGCGGTCAGGCATCTGCACCAGGATGCTATCGCCTTGGCTGACATCGATAAAAGAGACCGCTAAGGGGCGGCTCATTAATTGTTGTACGCCGATATTTACCATGAAACATCCAGCCAGGCCATAGGCCAGATATTTTGGCCGCTGTTCCGCTCTCCACCACCACAGCGCGCCATAATACAAAGCCATAGCCAGCGTTCCCGGAGTAACCACATACACAAAAGCATAAGGGAACCCGTCAAAAAATCTCACGATAGCCAGCATCAGCAGGAGCAGATAATGATTTAATTGGATAACCAGATTGCCTAAAGGCGCAAACAGCAACCGCAAAAAATAAGACGCAAACCCCACCCCGGTAATAACCCCCACCAGCGGCACTACCGCCAGGTTAGCCAGCGGGGACACCAGGGAAAACTTGTGGAAATAATAAATTATCAGCGGCGTTACTGCTAGCTGGGCGCCAATGGTCACGGCCAAACTGCCGCCAACTATCTTGCCCAGCAGCTTCATCATCTCCATGAGCTTGGGCGTGAACAAGATAATGCCCAAGGTAGCTGCGAAAGAAAGCTGAAACCCGATATTAAAAAGATTACGGGGATCATAGGCCAGCAGTAACAGTGCCGCCAGGCAAATACTATTGATCATATCCCGGTCGCGCTCGAGTATCACGGCCACCAAGCCAACTATAGCCATGACTACGGCCCGGTTTACGCTGGTTTGCCGCCCAGTCACCTGGGCGAATATTATCAGCGCAAATATCAACAAAAAAGAGGCCTGTTTTCGCTTCAAGCGAAACAACCTGGTAAAGATGAAAAAGAAAATAACCGCCACCATCCCGACATGCAAACCACTCACGGTCAGGATATGCATCACCCCGGTGTCGGAAAACATTTCCTTGATCTCCCCGGGAATATCTGTTTTCTGGCCCAGCATAATACCCCGCAGCAGTGCCGCTGTTTCTTGCGGCAAACCATAGCTAATGTTCGCCGCGAGATTCTTTTGCAGGATACCTATCATCTTACCCTGATCTTGAGCCATAGTGACCGGCCGGGCTGGATGCCACCACCAGTTGGCTAGCAGTATTATCCCCATATAGGTTCAATGCCGTTTAGTTAAGGACATTTGTCGTCAATAGATGGTATAATCCTTCCGT
>CAZFDO010000190.1:0-3145 GCA_964517965.1 uncultured Clostridia bacterium | reverse complement strand
AAATTAGGAGTTGTATTCCTTTTTGTTGTTTTTATCCCTATTACCGTAATGTCCTTTATGAGCGTCAACCTGATCTTGAAGGGGATACAGCGGGAAATACAGCAACGAATTGTCAGCGACTTGAATGTCGCTGTAGCTATTTATGACAAGATCAAGCACCAGCTGCGGTATACTATACGCGACCAATGCAACCGCGTAAGATATTATTTTGATACCGAAACCCTGGATGACCTGCCGGCTTTCCTCAAAGCCGTAGCTGAACAGAATAATCTGGATATTCTTTTAGTAGCCGATAGAAGAGGGAGAGTTGTCGCCCGGGGGAACCTGCCCAAGATCAAAGGTGATACGCTGTCTAACCGAGCTTTTTTTAAAAGAGCAATTGACGGCGAAGATATAGTTTCCACGGAACTGGTTAGTACTGATGAAATACAGGCCGAGGGCATTAAGAGCGTAACAGCTGAGGCCTTAATGATCAGGGTAGTAATGCCGGTAAAAGAACCGGATGGCACTGTACGGGCGGTAATAATCGCCGGATATTTGCTTAATAAAAATCACGGCATTGTAGACCTGATCACTGATTTGATCGGCGCTCAAGCCGCCATCCTCCAGCGGGAGACAGTTGTTTCCAGCAGCTTGCGAGACCAGAATGGTACGCGACTCCTGGGAGCTAAAATCAACAAGAAAATAGCCGATGCCGTATTGCGCGATGGCAAACAATATATTGGGGAAGATGAGCTCTTTGGCAGTGGCTATATCAATGGGTTTATTCCGCTTAGCAACTCCAATGACCAGGTGGTAGGCAGCCTCTATATACGGGCCAGCGAGGAAGGATTCACGGAAATAAAACGGAAAGTAATGTCCGCCATCATCTATATGGCCGGATTTAGTATATTGATGGCCCTGACCATCGGATTCCTTGTTGGACGGCCTTTAACCAAGTCCATTGAAAGTCTGCGGCAGGGGGCCCTGGCTGTCGCCAATAGTGATTTCGATCACAAGATAGAAGTGGAAACCAATGATGAGCTGAAACAGCTGGCTGATTCTTTCAATACCATGACTGCAGAATTAAAGGAAGCCCAAAAGAGATTATTACAATCTGAGAAGATGGCGGCCCTGGGACAAATTGCGGCAGCGGTCAGTCATGAATTGAAAAATCCGCTGACCGGTATCAAAATGGCCGCTTATTTACTAAGAGATAAAGTCAGCAGTGAAGATGCCGAGGCTAATAAGAGTATCTCTGATATTGAGTCAGAGGCTGACCGGGCCAACAAGATCGTGATGGAAATATTAACCTTCTCGCAACCGATCAGTCCGATCTTTAATACGGTTAATGTTAATGAGATATTGGCGGAAATCCTGCCATTGCAGGAGTATCAGGCCCAACTGCATGATATCAAGGTAACTAAACAGATCCAGAAGAGTACCAGCGTTGCTAAAGCAGACCGGGACCAGTTAAAACAAATTTTTGACAATTTGATCAACAATGCCTTGCAAGCTATGGGCGCAGGGGGTGAGTTGACCGTAATTACCCTGGAAGAAAAAAATATGATCAAGGTCAAGATCAAAGATACCGGCGTAGGTATACCGGAAGAAAACCTAAAAAATATTTTTCAGCCATTCTTTACCACTAAGGATAAAGGCATCGGCTTGGGATTGTCTATAGTGAACGAGATCGTCAAGAAACACCAGGGGACAATTTCAGTTGAAAGCAGATTGGGTCAAGGGACTACCTTTACTGTCAGCTTTCCCAAATTTGTTTAAAAAGGCATACATCAATACAAGGGGTAGGCGAGAGCAATGATCAAAAAACTGGACAAGCCAGAATTACTCATCGTTGATGATGAAAAAGTTATCCGGGAAATGCTGGAAGCGCTGCTGGTACGCGAAGGATATAAAATAACCACGGCCGAAAACGGCGCCGCTGGTATAGATCAAATACAGAAAAAGTTCTTTAACATTGCTATTGTTGATATTAAACTGACCGATATGAGTGGCATGGAAGTGATGAAACAGATCAGAGCCGCTCATCCTGAAACCGTAGTATTAATGGTGACTGCTTTTGCTACTACTGAGACAGCCATTAAGGCTTTGGAAGCCGGGGTGTACGATTATATTATTAAACCTTTTGATATCAACCGCATCAAGATGATCATCAAGCGCGGACTGGACGAACAGCGCCTCACCCTGGAAAATAAGGAATTACTGACCAGCCTTACCGTAGAAAAGAGCAAGCTGGAATCAGTGCTGGAAATAGGCAAGATGATGTCCTCTATCTTGGACCTGAAGCAGCTGATAGATTTTATCGTTAAAAAGACAACGGAAGTATTGAAAGCAGAAAAAGGGTCTCTGATGCTACTGGATGAAGCTACGGGACAGCTTATTATCAAAGGAGCGATCGGCTTATCAAACGAAGTTATCAATAGCACCAAGATGAAAATCGGCGATAAAATTGCCGGCTTTGTTATTAAGTATGGGGAAGCGCTGCTGGTAGAGAATATTGAGACTGACCCGCGCACTAAGCGGGAGAATCGGCCCCATTATTTAGGCAAATCATTTATCAGCGTGCCTTTGGTGCATAAGGATAAAGTCCATGGGGTACTGAGCGTCACTGAAAAGAAAGACAATGGAATAGAGATCTTCACTGAAGATGACCTGAACTATCTTTCCATTATCATCAATTACGCGGCGGTAGCTATTGAGAACGCGCGGTTATATGAAGAAGTAAAAAACCTAGCTATTACTGATTCCCTGACCGGTTTATTCAATCACCGCTATTTCCAGGAACAGCTGGCCAAAGAAATAAACCGGGCCAAACGCTATGGCCGTCCACTTTCCCTGGTAATGTTTGATATTGATAATTTTAAAACCTATAATGATCGCTTCGGCCACTTGACCGGAGATGCTGTTTTGAGACATATTACGGCAACTATTAGGAACAATGCCCGCGAAGTTGATATCGTGTGCCGTTATGGCGGTGAAGAGTTCGTGATGATCTTGCCGGAAACAGAGGCTATCGGAGGCATGGCCATCGCGGATAAAGTCAGGGAGGCAGTGGAAATTAGTACCCAACAGGAACCTTACTTTAAAGATATCGGCAAGGTTACCGTCAGCGGCGGCATTGCCCAGTTTGAAAAGAAGTTTTTGA
>CAZFDO010000189.1:0-3212 GCA_964517965.1 uncultured Clostridia bacterium | reverse complement strand
ATGGATTAAAAGCATAGATGTTTCAGGAATCTGTGTAATCGTCTTTTAAATCTGTGTAATCAGGTATAATTGACATTATACCAGGGAGTTATAATTGCATCAACTTTGGCGGTAATTTCAGGGCTACTTGGGAGGCTAAAACTATTTTCAGCAGGTCTCCTGGCAGAAAAACGATCATGCCGGCCCATAAGGCTTGCGCCGGGGAAAGACGGGCCACCAACATTAACTGGCTCAGGCCACAAAGGTAAATTACCAGTGTTCCAATGGCCAGCGCCAGAGCCAGCCGCCAGGCCTTTCTGTTACCTCTAGTCATGATCCCAATGATAAAACTAGCAGCTATAAAACCCCATAGATATCCTCCGGTAGGCCCCAGCAAGACTCCAAACCCGGCAGTCCCTCCGGCAAATACCGGCAAGTTAAGGCATCCCAGCAATACATATATCAATTGGCTCAGCGGCCCAAGCAATGGACCAAGGACAATTCCTGATAAATAAGTAAAAAAGGTTTGCAGCGTGATCGGGACTAAGTTAAACGGCAGGGGGATCGTTAAAAGTCCGCCCGCGGCGGTTAGGCTGGCAAAAAGGCTGACCTTCACCATGTCGCGAGTAGTCAGGTACACACAGGCTCCTTTGTTAACTATTAATATATTTCAGTTAACTATAAAAGCAAAAAAAATAAAACTTTCCAAAAACGAGCTCCCATTGGTTTAGCTGAATGGGAGCTCAAAAACTTTTTACGCAAAAAGCTTTTAACTATCTTTTTTTCTTTTTCTTTTTCTCGCCGCCGCGAGCCATTTTTGCTCTGGAGATATCACCCTGCTTATCGATGAAATATAGATATCCAGACGCTTTCTTTACTCCGCATTTCATTACTTTCTCGGCCATTAATGTTCACCCCCCTTCATCTGATAATTATGAGAAAGATGCTCTAGTCATCTTATACACTACTCGTCAATAGTTGTCAAGAAAAATTATTATTTTTTAAGACGAGCTCTCTGACGATGAAAACCCCTCGATTTTACTCAGGGTAAATACTGAGCGCAGTCGAATGTATTACACCGTCAAGGCCAGGAATATTTCCTTCGCCTGGATAATAATTTCCCCGTCGAACTGGGCACCTTTTTGCCGCTCCAGCTCAGTCAGCGCTTCCTGGATACTTTTCATCCTCTGGTAAGGACGAGGACTGGTCATAGCGTCAAAAGCATCAGCCACCGTAATGATCCTCGCCAGATAAGGTATATTTTGTGTTTCCAGTTTATCCGGATACCCCAGTCCATTGACATGTTCATGATGGTGACGCACCACTGATACCAGGTTTTTAAAAACGTCAATATATTTTATTATTTCTGCGGTCATCTCTGGATGCCTTTTAACCAAGGCATACTCTTCTTCAGTCAAAAGGCCGGGCTTGTTTAAAATATATTGCGGAATAGCTACCTTACCCGCGTCATGCAGCAGGCTGGCCCATTTTATCTGGCTGATCTCGTCATGATCAAGATGTAAGGATTCAGCCAGCAACATGGAATACTGCGACACCCGTTGGGAATGACCGCTGGTATAACGGTGCTTGGCGTCAATGACTCGGGCAAATACGCGTAAGGTTACTCCGATCACGTCACTCTTGCTTTGGATCTGCAACTGCGGCAAGGCTTGCTGTAACTCTATAATTACTTCTTCCAGGCATTCATCGCGGCTTATCTCACGGCAATACTGGTTATGAGCCAGCACCTCGCCGAAAGCTTCATACACTGAAGCACAAAACTCTTTGTTTTTCTGTTCCTCTAATTGTTTCATGATCTGGTCATAACTGATCTGCGGATTATCCCGCAAACAAAAAGCATAGGCATCGGCAACTCTAAGGCACTGGGCCCCGAAATTTATTTCATCCTCCCGTTTATGGTGAGGATACCCATTCCCATCCCAGCGCTCATGATGATCCATGATTATTTCGGCCGCCTGTTCCAACCCGGGGATCTCTTGCACGATTTTGGATCCTTTGACCGGATGCGCCTGTATCACCGGATGCGTTAGCTGTTGAACCAATGATAATTTTTTCAAACTTATTTCATCAATACCGACTGTCCCCACATCATGCAATAAGCTGGCATAAAACACCTGGCTGGTATCTTCCGGGTTTATTTTTCTGGTTACTTCCGTAGCCAGGACAGCCACTCGCCAAGCATGAAAGATCCGCTGGTGATTCTCCAAAGCAATAATTTGCGAAAGCGCATTGATAATCTGACTAAAAGAGCTTTCCAAATTAAGTTCCACTGTCCCCTCCCATTTAGTTTTATTTGTCGCCTTATAAACAAAAAACCCGGGATATAATTGCTCCCAGGTTTGATAAATTCTTATTAGCTTTGCTGTTGCACAGATCATCAATCTTAAACATACGGCCTCCAAAAAGCCAATGTTTTCGTTTTGACTATCAACTGCTAACTATTTTACATGGCGCCAACGGGACTTCCGCCCAATAAGATTAGCGCTGTGTCCGCCAATCTTTTTGGCGGAGACCTTGCTTCTCGTCCCGTTTGATTGGTGGCGCCAACGGGACTTCCGCCCTAAAGCTTGGCGGACCTTGCTTCTCGTCCCGTTTGATTGGTGGCGCCAACGGGACTCGAACCCGTAAGCTCTGCCTTGAGAGGGCAGCGTCCTAACCAATTAGACGATGGCGCCGTATTAGTTTACATATTATATTGAGAATTATTTTATTTAGACGCTACTACAAATATACTGAGCAAGGTACTGATCACACTCAATATTATGGCCCCGAGGACAGCCCACCAAAAACCGTCGATAATGAACCCCGGGATAGCCCAGGCTACAAAACTTAGCAACATGCCATTGATCACTAAGGTCAACAAGCCTAAGGTCAAAACATTCAAGGGCAGAGTTAAGATAATTATCACCGGCTTGATAAAAGCATTAACCAATCCCAGCAGTAGCGCGGCCATCAAGGCAGCCCAAAGATTGGAAATACGGATGCCTTGAACAACATAGCTAGTTAAGACCAGTGATACAGTATTAATTCCCCAACGTATTAAAAAATGCATGTTATACCTCAAAGCGCGTATGGCTTATGGCATATGGCTAATAGCTGAGACTAATAATTTTATATTTTGCTATACGCTATATGCCATTTGCGTATTTTATTAAACTGCCCGGCCTGGACTCGAACCAGGAGACTTCTGCTCCAGAGGCAGACGTGTTACC
>CAZFDO010000188.1:0-3250 GCA_964517965.1 uncultured Clostridia bacterium | reverse complement strand
GGTAGGAACTCAACCGATGATTATTTGAGGTTTATTAGAATCAGTTTAGGATCTTTATTTGAATTACAGACCCAGCTTGAAATCGCTTATAGTTTGAAGTATTTATCGAAAGAAGAATTTGCTAATATTTATGAATTAAGTCGGGAAATAGAACGTATGTTGTCTAGTCTCCATAAAAGTATAAGAAAAAGTTAGTGTGCTCTGTTCCTTGTTTCTAAAACTTTGTGCCTTTGTGCCTTGTCCCTGCTTTAAACTTTGTGCCTATTTTGAATAGAGGTTTAGGTTGAAAATATTTGCTCATCGCGGATTTTCAGGCCGGTATCCGGAAAATACTATTCTGGCATTTGATCAGGCTCATGAGCTTGGCGTAGACGGATTTGAGCTGGATATACAACTGACCAAGGATCGGAAAATAGTAGTATTTCATGACCAGACAATGGAAAGAACAACGAACGGCTATGGCCGGCTGGCCGATCACAACCTGGCAGAATTGAAACAGCTTGATGCCGGACAGGGAGAAAGCATTCCGACTCTGGCAGAGCTTTTAAAAAGGTGTTATTGTGGCCCGCAATTGATGATAGAATTAAAGTATCATAACGATAAAGATTATCAACCATTGGTTGATGCGCTGGTTAAATTATTAAAACAATTCAAACTGAAATATCCACCTATGATATGTTCATTCAACTGGCCGGCTTTAGTCTATCTGCGGAGCAAGGAGCGGCGTATAGCTATCACTGTACTGCATATCCGAAAACCCTTTGCCAAAGTATTAAACATGGCTCAAAAGCTGAAAGCCTGCGCAATTTCTACTAATATTAAAGAGGTAAATAAGAAAAAAGTTTCCCTGGCCCGGTCTACCGGCCTGGCCGTCTATGTCTGGACCGTGAATTCTAAAAAGCAAGCAGCCCTGTGCCGGCGTTTAGGCGTCTCTGGGATTATCTCCAACTTCCCTAATGAGGTTATGCAGTGAAAATAGAATTGACCTACGGCAAAGACAAGATCAAGCTGGAGGTTGAAGATAATTTTCTGGCCGGCCCCTTGATCAAACCAAAAGTAAGCCAGGCTATATCCGGGACTCCTTGCGAAATCATCCGGCAAAGTTTTCTTACCCCCAAAAATCGTCCTAAACTAAACTCCGTAGTCAAAGGCCTACGGGTAGGTCTCGTGGTGTCTGATGAATTGCGGCTGGGTTTACAGGAACAGATAATATCCTGCCTTCTAGCCGAGATCGCCGCCGGGCAACCAGCCGAAGTGTTTATCTTTATCGCTACCGGGTCTCACCATCCGGAGATCTATGCCAAAAACATCACGGCCTGGATAAACCAGTATGCTGCTAAACTAAAACTAAAATATCAAATATTCCCTAATTATTGTGAGCACCAGGAAGATTACCTTTACCTGGGGGATACTACCTATCGCACGCCGGTTTATATCCATAAAATGTGGATGTCCTGTCCGATCAGAGTACACGGTCATGAAGCTAAATACCATTATATGAACGGCTATTCCTGTATTGACAAGCATGTTGTTCCTGGCTTGTCTGCGCATGCTTCTATCCAGGCCAACCATAAACTGGCGCTACATCACCATGATTCTGTGGCTGGCAAGAATGCCTGGCACCTGGACCAGTATCGCCAGGGCAACCCTTTTTCCCAAGACGGCAAGCAGTGCCGCAAGATGAGTGAAAAATATCTCTATGACCTGTCTGACGGCAAACTCCAAGAAGCAGAAGTGATCACTTTCGGGCTGGATATGGTCAGCCAGAAAGATAAAATATTCTGGATCGATTGCGGCGATCCGGATATCGTCTGCCAGGATGTCACCGCGGCAGTGGATAAATTTCTTGGTTTTGAAGTGGAAAAAACAAAGTATCTGATCCAATCTCCCGGCGGGCCGCCGGCCAGCGAAACTATCTATTATGTACAAAATGGTTTTGATATGGTGATCAAAGGAGCACTGCAGTCAGGAGGCGAAGCTCTGGTCATTGCTCCCTGCAACGGACGACCGGAAGTGCCGGATCATATTCGAGGTATCTGCCCGGATCCGGAATCAATGGAGCTGTTCTGGGACACCCTGGTAAAGTATCTTGATAAGCCTTTGGAGGATTGGATAAATTTCGTAGAGAATAATTTTAAGTTGTTTATGTGGAAGACTGACCGGGTAATTAAGTTGTTCAAAGATTCCAAGATTAAAATATATATCTATTCCCAATTACCCGATGAAGTATTGCTCAAAGGTGGTTTTATACCTGAGCATGACCCGCAAAAGTGGATCAATGAGCGGGCCGCACGAAAAGACGGTAAAATATGGTGTGTGGATGAGGCGAATAAGCTATGTGTACTGGGCAAGTAATACAGCAATCAAGCTCATAGTTCATAGCTCGTAGTCTATAATAATAGAAGCTGTGAGCTAAACTGCTACGAGCCAGGTTGCTTAAGTTTGCTGGGGGATAGAACGTGACTAAGAGAATCTATGTGTGTATGATAATTTCCCTGGCCCTACTAACGGGGTGCGCGGTCAGCGTGGTTAATTGGGGTATCAAAATGCAGGCGCCGGTTCCCGCCGATACTCTTACCTATAGTGATGAAGATATAGATTTCAACTTCATAGTGGATGACAAAAGCATTAATTTTGACCTAAAAAACAAGACCCAAAACGGGATCAGGCTTAATTATGATGAAATATCATATATTTCTCCCGGAGGTACGAGCTTGCGGGTTGTTTCCAGTAATATTCGTTTTACTGACCGTTTTGCTCCGCAAGCCCCGGTCGTGGTACCTCCCGGGCTATCAATTTCCGAGACCATAATCCCTGCTCAAAACATTTTTTTTCGGTCCAATGATATAGTATATGGCTGGGATGTAGTACCGTTGTTTCCCCATGACGCCAAAACCTATGTAGGTAAGGAGTTTGGCCTATATTTCCCGATGGAGATCAGGGGAACCAAGAAAGAATTTATCTTTAAATTTAAGATTGTCAGTACAGAGAAGAAGAAATAAGCAATTTTTAGTTGAAATATGAGTTGCTTTTAAGTAGAATAAAGCTGTTTACCCCGCCCTTCTTTATTTCCTGTCAGGGATATCCAAGAGGGAGGGAGAAACTACGGGTTTTAAGGAAGGCTCGTTCTTCAAATAGAAGAGCGGGGTTTATATCCCATCTGAACACCAGAGGAGTATTTATGCCCAATAATCGGCCGATCACCGGCAAGTATATCGATAAAATGCCTGATGGCACTATTAAACAACTT
>CAZFDO010000187.1:0-3277 GCA_964517965.1 uncultured Clostridia bacterium | reverse complement strand
CTTTTAATCTTTAAATCCTTTAAAACCTGTGCACTTTTAATTCTTAGTTGACACTGTTATGGCTAAAAAGTCATTGACTTTTTTATCAGGCTGTGGCATACTAATAATCTTAAATAATAACTAAAAAAACAAGGAGGTAGTACGTATGACTGTAAAAATAGGCATTAATGGATTTGGCCGTATTGGCCGGCTGGTCCTGAAAGCTGGGTTAGCCAATAAGAACCTGGAATTTGTCGCAGTGAATGACTTAACTGACGCCAAAACTCTGGCCCATTTGTTCAAATATGATTCCACCTTTGGAATTTTTCCGGGGACAGTAGAAGCTAAAGATAATGCTATTGTTATTAATGGCAAAGAGATCAAGGTTTTGGCAGAAAAAGATCCCGCCAAATTACCCTGGAAAGAATTGGGAGTGGAGATAGCCATTGAGTCGACCGGAAGATTTGTCGACGCCAAGGGTGATCCAGCCAAGGGCAAACCAGGAGCTAATGCTCATATAACAGCCGGAGCCAAAAAAGTAGTTATTTCTGCGCCAGCGAAAAACGAAGATATCACTATCGTCATGGGTGTAAATGAAGATAAATATGACCCGGCTACACATCATATCCTGTCTAATGCCAGCTGCACCACCAATTGCCTGGCACCGGCAGTAAAAGTGATCAAGGATGCTTTTGGCGTTAATAAAGGATTTATGACCACGATACATTCCTATACCAATGACCAGCCTATTCTTGATTTTCCGCACAAGGACTTGAGACGCGCCAGAGCCGGCGCTCTGAGCATGATCCCGACCTCAACCGGAGCAGCCAAAGCCATAGGATTGGTGATCCCGGAACTGAAAGGCAAGCTGGACGGGTATTCCATGCGCGTCCCGACTCCGGATGTGTCTGTGGTTGACGTAGTGTTGGAAGTCGGCAAAGAATGTACTGCTGAAGAAGTGAACGCAGCTTTGAAAAAAGCCTCTGAAGGCAAGATGGGCAAATATCTCGAATATTGCGAAGCTCCGCTGGTATCCAGGGATTTCCTCGGCAACCCGAAGTCCAGCATCATCGATTCCCTGTGCACCAAAACTATCGGGAATATGGTGAAGATCGTAGCCTGGTATGACAATGAGTGGGGTTATTCCAACAGAGTCATAGATTTGGTAGATCTTATCATCACCAAGAAATAAAAACGATTACAGCGATTTTAAGGGCAGATTACAGCGATGAAATCGATAATGGTTTTAATCGTTGTAATCTTGCTTTTAATCTCCGTAATCTTCTTTAACGGAGGAATGGTTATGGCGAAAATGAACATTACTGATGCGGATCTCAGCAATAAAAAGGTCCTCATGCGGGTTGATTTCAATGTGCCGCTGGATAAACAGCAGAACATTACCGATGACACCAGGATCAAAGAAACATTGCCTAGTATTAAGTATCTTTTGGACAAAAAGTGTTCTCTGATACTCTGTGCTCATCTTGGCCGGCCAAAAGGGAAACCAGTCCCGGAAATGAGCCTCAAGCCCTGCGCTGAACGTCTGTCCAAACTGGTAGGTGTCACGGTGCACATGGCGCCGGATTGCGTTGGAGCTGAGACCAAGAAAATGGCTGATGCGCTGAAGGCAGGAGAGATCCTCTTGCTGGAAAACCTGCGTTTCCATCCTGAAGAAGAAAAGAATGATCCGAATTTCGCCAAGGAATTGTCCTCCCTGGCTGAAGTGTTTGTACAGGATGCTTTCGGTACGGTCCATCGCGCCCATGCTTCCACTGAAGGCGTGACTAAATATTTACCTGCTTATGCCGGGTTCCTTTTAAAGAAAGAAATCGATTATCTCGGCAAGGCAGTGGAAAATCCGGATAAACCTTTTGTCGCCATTCTCGGTGGAGCTAAGATCAGCGGCAAAATTGATGTTATATCCAATTTATTGAACAAAGTTGATACCTTGATCATTGGCGGGGCGATGACCTATACTTTTCTGAAAGCCCAGGGATTAAGTATTGGCAATTCGCTGGTTGAAGATGACCGCCTGGACATGGCCAAAGAAGTACTCGCAAAAGCCAAAGAGAAAAAAGTGACTTTTCTCCTGCCAATTGACAATCTAATAGCGGATAAAGTAGAAGTTGGAGCCAAATCAGAGATAGTAGGGGAAAATATCCCGGCTGGTATGATCGGCGTGGATATTGGGCCGAAAACCATAGCTCTTTTTATCGAAGCTATTAAAAGAGCCAGAACCATTGTCTGGAACGGCCCGATGGGTGTATTTGAGATCGACGATTTTGCTAAAGGGACCATGGCTATTGCCAATGCCTTGGCTGATGCGACCAAAGCCGGAGTTACCACGATAATCGGTGGCGGAGATTCAGTGGCAGCAGTGGCTAAGGCCGGTGTTACCAGCAAGATATCGCATATATCCACTGGCGGTGGCGCCAGCCTGGAATTCCTGGAGGGTAAGGTATTGCCGGGAATAGCGGCATTAAAAGATAAATAAAAACAAGGCACAGAGGCACAAAGTTTTAGAGCAAAAGCAGGCACAAAGGAAAGGCATATTTTAGGAGGATTTAATGTTCATTTTATTAGTATCATTACACATCTTAGTGTGCATCTGGTTGATCGTGATCGTACTTCTGCAGGCAGGAAAAGGTAGTGGATTATCCGGACTGTTTGGCGGTGGCAGTGCTCCTGAGGCCATTTTTGGCGGAGGGGGAGATACTACCCTAAAAAAGATCACGACAGTATCCGCGGTGCTTTTCCTGATCACTTCAACATTGCTGTATGTCTATGTTGCCAGACAGGGTTCCACTAGTGTGGTAAAACCGGTAGCAGCTACTTCTGCTCCAGCCACGCCGGCTACGGCTCCAGTGGCAACTCCGGCCGCGCCAATAAAAAGTTCCCAAGCACCTGCTCCGGCTAAATTAGCAGTTGTTCAGCCGGCTCCAGTGAAGAATGCCCCGGTAGCTCCAGCGACTCAAGCTCCGGTTAAGCAGGAACCAGCAGCTCAGACAGCGCCAACTCCTGCAGCTCAACCGGCGACAAGCACCCCAGAACAACCGGAAGAAGCTCCAGCTCAAAGTAAATAAATTTGCGAGGATGGCGGAACTGGCAGACGCGTACGCTTGAGGTGCGTATGGTTAACCCCGTGAGGGTTCAAGTCCCTCTCCTCGCACTTAAATAAAAGAAAAGGACTCCCGCCTTAAAGATTGGCGGGTAAATTCCGCTAAATAGCGCGACCGCAGGGAGTCCGCCGAAGTATTAGTGGCGGGTAATCGCCTGTCCCAACGAGCGTTTGGGTTGA
>CAZFDO010000186.1:0-3293 GCA_964517965.1 uncultured Clostridia bacterium | reverse complement strand
GAAGGTGAGGCAAATACTTCGCCACCCCATGTTTGCATCATCAATTTGCGGTACGGTTTCTGGTCAAAACTTACTTTCACCATATAGACAGTGCATTTCAGGTCGAAAAGACAGGTCGCAAAAGACAAAGCACTGCCCCATTGCCCGGCCCCAGTCTCTGTGCAGAGTCTCTTGACCCCTTCTTTTTTATTATAATAAGCCTGGGCAATAGCGGTATTTGGTTTATGGCTGCCTGCCGGACTTACACTTTCATTTTTATAATAGATCCGGGCCGGTGTTCCCAGGGCTTTTTCCAGGCGATGCGCCCGGACCAGAGGAGTGGGCCGCCATATTTTCAATATATCGATTATATCCTGTGGGATTTCTATCCAGGGATCTTGCGACATCTCCTGCTTGATCAGCTCCATCGGGAATATCGGGGTAAAATCCCCTGCTTCTGCCGGTTTCCCGGTTTTGGGATTCAAAGGCGGAGCTAAAGCTTCCGGTAGATCTGGCGCTACATTGTACCAGGCCTTCGGCATTTCGCTTTCGTTAAGCAAGATCTTGGTATCAGTCATAGCTACAACTCCTCTCAATTTAAAAACAATTACACAGATTCTTAAAGAGATTACACAGATTAAAGCTTTAAATCTGTGAAATCGTATTACTCCATTAGCTGTTTTAGAGCTTTCCCAATACTCTCTTTTTGCTCCAGTAAATAATGTCCTATTAGTATAGCATTTACATCCAATTCTTTCAATAGTTTTATGTCCTCTTTTGACCGTATTCCACTCTCGCTGACCACGATTTTTCCCTTAGGTATTTTAGGCCTTAACCGTTCAGTAACCATGATATCGGTTTTCAGGGTAACCAGGCTCCGGTTATTGATACCTATTATCTCGGCGTCAGTATCCAGCACTTTCTTCAGGTCATGCTCAGTATGCACTTCTACCAGGCAATACAACCCCAGTCCTTTGGCTATATCCAGGAACCGCTGCAGCTCGCTGGTGAAAAGCAGGCTGGCAATAAGCAGGATCGCATCAGCTTCGTTATACCGCGATTCATATATCTGGTACTCGTCAATGATAAAATCCTTGCGCAGGACCGGCAGGGAAACTACTTCCTTTACCACTGACAGGTGATACAGATCTCCCTGAAAATATTTTTCTTCGGTCAGGACGGAAATAGCGTCGGCATCATAGGACTCATAAATACGGGCAATTCTCCCCGGGCTGTACTGTTCTACGATAACTCCGGCAGAGGGTGAAGCCTTTTTTACCTCGGCTATTACATGCAACCGATTCCAAGGCATAGTCAGGGCGGACTTAAAGTTCCTGGCCGGTTTATTCCGATGCAGCAGCTTACCCTGCATTTCCCACAGCGATATCTTCTGTTTGGCCAGCGCGATCGATTTTTTCTTAGCATCAATAAATTTCTGCAATGTTCCCACGATAGGTTCACCCCGTATGCTTATTAGTAAACTCTCTCAATAATTCCAGTTTTTCCAAAGCTTTTCCTGAATCTATGCTGTCACTGGCAATTTTTATTCCCATACTCATATCTTTCACCATTCCGCCGACATATATGGCTGCGGCGGCATTTAAGACAACAATGTCACGCTTAGCTCCTTTTTCACCTTTTAATATATTCAAGATTATCTGCGCATTTTCCTGGGCATTTCCGCCGCGGATATCTTCCATGGCTGCGGATTTCAAGCCAAACTGTTCTGGAGAAAGGTCATAAGTCTTGACCTGTTTATCTTTCAATTCCGCTACCCGGGTAGGACCGGTAATAGAGATTTCATCAATGGCATCCTGGCCATGCACTACCATGGCCCGTTTCACTCCCAAATTCCCAAGTACATTGGCCAATACTGTACACAGATGTTCACTGTACACCCCGAGCACCTGAGCCGTTGCTTTAGCCGGATTGGATAGCGGCCCCAAAATATTAAAGATGGTGCGTATCCCGACCTGTTTGCGCGGACCTGCCGCATACTTCATCGCCCCATGCAATAAAGGGGCAAAAAGGAAACCAATACCTATTTGATTAAGGCATTTTTCAATTTCCGACGGCGGAAGATTGAGGTTAATGCCGAGAGTTTCGATCACATCAGCGCTGCCGCAAAGGGAAGAGACCGAACGATTGCCATGCTTAGCGACCTTCAAGCCAGCCCCGGCAACAGCAAAGGCGCTGGCTGTAGAGATATTGAAGGTATTGGTCTTATCCCCACCGGTACCGCAAGTGTCAATGATCGTTTCCCGGTCAATATTAATATCATCACGGTCTAAATCCACCACGCCACTGTCGACAATGCAAATCGGGGTAGCATGTTCACGCATTACCCTGGCACAGCCGGTGATTTCTTCCACGCTCTCGCCCTTCATGCGCAGGGCAGTTATAAAAGCGCCGATTTGCGCTTCAGTCGCCTCGCCGTTCATGATCTCATTCATAACAGTGATAGCTTCCTGCTCAGTCAAATCCTTCTTTTCAACAACTTTCCCTATCGCCTCTTTAATCATTGGCTCCTCCGGAGCGCGTATGGCTTATAGCTTATGGCATATTGCTGTAAGTAAAAGCATTATTTTTTGCTTTGCTATATGCTATTTGCCATATGCCATTAGCGTTTTCTATTTTTCTGCTTCTTCTACCAGCATGACGGGTATGCCGTCCTTGATCGGATACTTCTTCCCGCATTTCTGACAGATTATTTTATTGTCTTTTTCTTCAACATTGCCTTTACAATCAGGGCAAGCCATAATTTCCATTAAACTTTTCTCGATCATAATTATCAGCCCCTATAACTTAATAAAATTTTCCAGGATCTTCTTGCCTTCTTTAGTCAAAATCGATTCTGGATGGAACTGCACTCCATATACTTTATACTTTTTGTGCTGCAGGCCCATGATCTCTTTTTCCCTGGTCTCAGCGGTGATGGCCAGGCATGCAGGCAAGCTTTTACGCTCTACTATCAGCGAATGATAGCGGGTAGCTTCAAAAGGATCAGTCAACCCTTCAAAAATTTCCTTATCGTTGTGATAAATTAAAGATGTTTTACCGTGCATCAACCGGCCTGCCCGCACAATTTTCCCGCCGAAAGCGTAACCGATCGCCTGGTGGCCGAGACATACCCCTAAAATAGGGATCTTGCCGGCATACGCCTTAATCACATTGACTGAAATACCTGCTTCTTCCGGAAATCCGGGCCCGGGAGAGATCACTATTTTACTCGGGTTAATTTTCTTAATATCAGCAACCGTAATCTCGTCGTTACGGACAACCTTCAGTTTCTGGCCCAGCTCTCCCAAATACTG
>CAZFDO010000185.1:0-3308 GCA_964517965.1 uncultured Clostridia bacterium | reverse complement strand
ATTTTTCAATTATTATTCTACTCTTGCATCTTTTTATTTCTTTTTCTCTGCTAATAGCCGCACTTTTTGTTTTAGCTACTTCCAAATACACTAATACCCACGGCCTTTTACATTTGGTATATTTTGTACGACCGGAATTATGACGTTCCACTCTATTCTTTATATTTTCTGTCCAGCCTACATAATAACTTCCATCGTGCACGCTTTGCAGGATATACACTTTAAAACCTGCCACTCGTCAATAGCCTCCAACCTCTCCCGACTTATTAGTCGGGAACGAGCAGGCTGCTCCACCCCGCGATACACAAAACTTCGTTTTGTAGTTCGTAGTTCTTAGCTCATAGTTAGTAAATTTTTAATCTTTTCCTACTAGCTATGACCTACCAGCTACGAACTGTTTATTCTGGGCGAGGAGGGAGTTGAACCCTCATGACCATAAGGCCAGCAGATTTTAAGTCTGCCGCGTATGCCATTCCGCCACTCGCCCCAGTCTGCTATTAACTTCAAGGCTGGGAGTTATAATATTACCCCATAAAATCTTTTATGTCAACCTTTATTTTGACAGGTACCGTCAACCTTATTTTGAATCTTTCAGCTTCTGAGCTTCTGCGCTTTTATTAATTCTATACTCGAGCTCCCCGGCTTTGGTCATTCCTAGTTCTTCCCGGGCAATTTTCTCTACCGCCTGGTCATCGCGCTCGTAAAGATAGATCTTTTGCTGCAGAATTTTGCTCTCGGCGTCTAATTTCCTCAATTGTTGTTGTAATGAAGCCCGCTCCCGGTAGGCTTTCATTAAGCGCCAGAAGTGTTTATTGCCCACCAGGATAAGGAAGGCCAGAGTGATGACCAGCCAGAAAACTAATTTTTGTTTCTGTATTTTTGTCATTTAGTGAACGATTCAAACAGATTATAGCGAATGTAAACGGATTTATTCATCCGTCTGAATCCGGTTATTTTATCTGTCTGCATCCGCTTATTTAAGATTATAAAATACATCTTTTCCTTTAAACTGGGCGCGATTACCTAATTCTTCTTCGATGCGCAGCAGCTGGTTGTATTTGCATATCCTTTCGCTACGGGACGTCGAACCAGTCTTGATCTGGCCGGTATTCATTCCCACTACCAGGTCGGCAATGGTGGTGTCTTCTGTTTCACCGCTGCGGTGAGAAACGACGGCGGTAAAGTTGGCTTTCTTAGCCATATTGATGGTAGCGATAGTCTCCGTCAGGGTGCCTATCTGGTTCACTTTGATCAAAACCGAGTTGGCTGACTTTTCCGCAATGCCTCTGGTCAGGAATTTAATATTAGTCACAAAAAGGTCATCACCGACAATTTGCACTCTTTTTCCGAGGCGTTCGGTGAGCATCTTGAAACCTTCCCAATCATTCTCAGCCAAACCGTCTTCAATGGAGATAATCGGGTATTTATTTACCAGATTTTCGTAGAATTCCACCATTTGTTTGGAATCTTTGATCTTGTCGGTTTTTTCACCTTCCAGCACGTATTTGCCATCCTGATAAAAAGAACTGGCTGCCGGATCAAGGGCAATAAAGATATCCTGGCCGGCCTTGTAACCTGCTTTGGCAGTGGCTTCCATGATTACCTGCAGGGCTTCCTCATTAGAAGAGAGATTAGGAGCAAAACCACCCTCATCGCCGACGGCTGTACTCAAGCCTTTGCTGTGCAGAACAGCTTTAAGATTATGGAACACTTCGGCACTCATGCGCAGGGCTTCCTTGAAAGATTTAGCCCCCAAAGGCATGATCATGAACTCTTGCAGATCTACGTTATTGTCAGCATGCTTGCCGCCGTTCAGGATATTTAGCATTGGGCACGGCAATAATGTTGCCTGATCCCCGCCGAAATATTTATAGAGAGGCACGCCTTTATCAATGGCTGCCGCTTTCGCTATAGCCATAGAGACGCCAAGTATGGCATTGGCTCCCAGCTTAGCTTTATTAGGCGTCCCATCCAGCCCGATCATTAAGTTATCGATCTTTTCCTGCTGGGAAGGATCCATACCTTTAATTTTAGGAGTAATAATATTATTGATATTGCCGACTGCTTTCAGCACCCCCTTGCCCAGGTATCTTGACTTGTCACCATCCCGCAATTCAACCGCTTCATTTTCCCCGGTGGAAGCGCCACTAGGTACTGCGGCCCGGCCCAAGACCCCGTTCTCCAGGAGGACATCCACCTCTACGGTAGGATTACCGCGCGAATCCAGTATTTCACGTGCTTTTACTTCGTTAATATTGCTCATGATTTACTCCTTTCAGTGTTTTTTTTGTTAACGATAAATGCCGAATTTTAGCGAATAAAAACCGAATAAGATACTTGAGTTATTTATTTATGGATGAGTATTTCCCCGGCGTTTATTAATTTTTGTAATTTGGCTTTACTGTTCGCTTCCGCATAACAGCGAACCACTGGCTCAGTACCTGATAAACGGAATCCAACCCAACTGCCATCTTCCAAAATAAATTTAAAACCATCAACAGTGACTAATTTTTTAACTTTAAGCCCGGCGATCCGGTCTGGCGGGCGATGATGCAGTATTTCTTTCAAGGCGGCCGTGCGTTGCGGCGTTATTTTGAAATTGACTCTTTCAAAAAGAAATACTCCCACTTCCTTATACAGGTTGGCCAGTATCTGGCTTAAGGGTTTCTGCTGGCAAGCTACCATTTCCGCTACGAGCAGGCAAGCCAGGATGCCGTCTTTCTCCGGCACATGGCCATGCACAGTCAAGCCGCCGCTTTCCTCCCCGCCTATGATCAATCCTTCTTTCACCAGAATATCGCCAATATATTTAAACCCTACCGGGGTTTCTCTTAATTCTACGCCGTGTTTGCCGGCTACGGCATCAATAAAGTTCGTCGTCATTACTGAACGGGCCACTACGCCGCGCCAATTCCTGGTTTTTTGCACATGATCCAGGAGCAAGGCGATCACGTGACCCGGCTGGATATAATTACCTTTTTCATCAATAATCCCAAAACGGTCGGCATCCCCGTCAGTACCCAGCCCGAGATGACATTTTTCTTTTTTAACTATATTCACCATCTCCGGAAGATTTTCATATGAAGGCTCAGGCGGGCGGCCGCCGAAAAGAACATCACGCCAGTTATGCAGCAGGTGCATTTTGACGCCAGCTTCTTTCAGGAGTTCATCCAGGTAGCCCCGTCCGGTCCCATAGAGAACGTCAACGGCCACTTTTAAATGAGCTTTTCTGATAGCCTTCAGGTCAACAATATCTTTTAGTCTCTTTAGATACTGCGGCCGGGGATCGATCATTACTATTTTTCGCT